>DMJQ01000186.1:569-31648 GCA_003457065.1 Clostridiales bacterium | reverse complement strand
ACTGGACAGCGTGGGAGTGGGCGAGCTTCCTGATGCTGCCGATTACGGCGATGCAGGGAGCAACACTGTAAAAAATATATATAAATCAAAGGGAAATTTTTCACTGCCTAATTTGGAAAAATTGGGGCTTTTAAATATCGACGGATTCGAAGATCTGAAAAAATCAGAAAATTTCACAGGAACCGTGGCGAAATGCAACGAAAGATCAAAGGGAAAAGACACTACGACAGGACATTGGGAAATAAGCGGATTAGTTCTTGATAAGCCATTTCCCACATATCCCAACGGATTTCCGGTAGAATTCATAAAAGAATTTGAAAAGCGCGTGGGAAGAAAGACAATTGGAAATTATCCCGCATCAGGAACCGAAATTATTAAGGTGCTGGGCAAATTACACGTTGACANNACCGGCAGTTTAATTGTGTACACATCGGCAGACAGCGTGTTTCAGATAGCGGCTCACGAGGAAGTCGTGCCACTTGATGAACTTTATAAAATCTGTTCCGTAGCGAGAGAAATGCTCCAGGGAGAGCACGCAGTAGGCAGAGTTATTGCAAGACCGTTCATCGGTTCGGAAGGGAACTATACGAGAACCGGCAACAGGAGAGATTTTTCTTTGGTGCCTCCGAAAGATACAATGCTTGACTATGTAAAAAACAGCGGCATGGAAGTATTTGCAATCGGCAAAATCGAAGATATATTCGTAAATAAGGGAATAACCAAATCAAATCACACCAAGAACAACGAAGAAGGCATCGAGGCAACGATAGCTGCCGTGAAAGAAGACTTCAATGGTTTAATCTTTACAAACCTTGTTGATTTTGACATGATTTACGGCCACAGAAACAACGTGCAGGGATATGCCGATGCACTGAAATATTTTGACGACAAACTTCCGGAAATAATGAGCAGCCTGAAGGATGATGATGTTCTCATAATCACGGCTGACCACGGATGCGATCCCACAACGGAAAGCACAGATCATTCGAGAGAGTATATCCCTTTAATTTTCTACGGAAAAAACATCAAAGGAAATAACAACCTGGGAGTTCTCGACACATATGCATCCATCGGCAAAACAATACTAAATATGCTTAAAATCGAAAACAATATTGAAGGTAAAAGTGTGCTGGGAAATATTATGAAATAATATAATTTTCCTGGAAATAGACCGATTACCAATTAATTCGACATAAACAGAGTTTTACCCTAAAACTCTGTTTTTTTATGTCAGAGTGGGTGTCAGATGGTGACAGGGTNNTATTAGATGGATAAAAAATCAACGTGTCAAGGGAATGGGTTAGTGTCATATAGAAATAGGGGCGGTTATTATGAAAAGAATTTTTATTCTAATTTGTACTATGTTGATAGCAAGCAATCCATTTGGGTGTACAAAAGTAAACGATACACAAGAACATACTGATATAATAAGCTATGATAAAGAACTATTATATAAACAAGCTGAAGCTTTAACAAAACATATATTAAGTAATGCTTTGAAAATAACTCATATTAATAGCAATGAAAAAATAACTTTTTCAAGCAGAGATATTTTCGACTTTGTAGTAACATTATTTATTTACAGAGAGAATTCCGATCATCCGTATAATAATATTCCTGAAATTAAAGTTGAAGAATATGGGTTGTTTGCTCATTATAAATTTGAAGATGTTCAAATGGCTGTAAAAGAATTATTCGGAGTTCAGGATTGGTTTGATCCTATTCTAAAAGCTGTTTATGATGAAAAAACAAATGAAATGATTTTCTTATTGAGGCAGGGATGCCTGGTCAGCATTTCACACATGAAAATATTAAAATAACTTCATTGCCGGATACTAATTATATTGAAGCTGAATTTGAGCTTATTGATTTTAATCCGTATGAAGCAGAAAAAGGTACTACAAATATTGGGGTATATAAAATAATTTTTGAAGTCATGAACGAAAATGATAAGAGTTTTTTAAGAATGCATAGTTTTGAACCGGTCAAATAACATATACAAGGTGATTGCAGACTATGTGAGAATTATAGAAAAAAACAAATCTTAACGAAGAGGGATAATTACTACAAAATAAAATATATCATCTACTTGCTGTTTTTTTGGAACTTTTTATCCCTGCAGAACGTCTATTATATGCAACTAAATCATTAATATAATTATACAAGGTTCTAATGGAGGTATTATGATTAGAATTAAACTTTGCTTATTATTAATTGTTGTAATTGCCTTAACCGGTTGTAATCTAAACCCCGTCACAGACTCTCCAATTCAAAGCAAGGAAGATAATGAAATCAAAGAGCCTGCAACAGAAGATGAGTCAGAACATTCAGAACAAGAAACAAACGAATCAAATAATCCCGCTTCAAACAATACAGGTGAAAATCAAGCCCAAAACTTAGAGTTAGGACCTGTTAAGGATGGATTCAAGAGAGCTACTGTACATCCGTGGTTAATTAAAAATGGTCTTAATTTTGATGCTGTCTCTCATCCGGAATTCGACGACAAAGAATTGGACAAAAGTAAAATAATAATTGATGTGCTTGACGATTGGACACAAAGCGATAATGATTTTCTTGATTCTGAAAGACGGCTGGAAGGATTTAGTACAAGTAGGGTCACAAAAGATTTCATAATGGATAAAAATATTCAAGACTTGCATCATGGTGGAGGACTCATCCATTATGATGATCCCATAGTGACAAGCGGAATAACGGACAAAGGATATCCTTATATACAATATGCACCTGATGGAATTGAAGAAGGTAATAAGGTTTTTTATTGGAATTTTGTTCGCATCAGCGATGAGTTAATCGTTGAATTTCACACATTTTTAGATTGGGATGATAGAGAAGCAATTACCGAAATATTAAATTCTTTAGTATTTATAAAAGAAGAATAACAAGCTGAAAGCCTTTTTGGTTTTCAGCTTGTTTGCTGTTGCGTAGAGTGAATGTCTATTTTTTAGAAGTAGTACGAATTTCTGAAATTGTAAAAGAGTCGAAATTGAGATCCATTGAAATATTCAAAGTTCTTGTTACTCCATATTGGTCATCTTTATGATGGACCGAATCAAGCATCAAGATTTGGTCTGTTGAGGTTCCGGCTCCGGAGTATTCGTAGGCAACGACCCAATGTTGACTTGAACCTACCATATGAACCAAAACAGGTTTCTGCAAGTTGATTTGCTCTCTTATTTTAGTCAAATATTCAGCCTGAGTTAAGCCTGTGATTTGTACTGTTGAGAAATATTTTGCATTTGCCCACTTGACAGCCACGCTCTCGTCATACATCCCATCTGCAAAAGCCTGGGCTAAAATATAATCACTACCCTTATAAAATGCACTTACACTGCAAGCTGCACATACAGCACATCCGAATGTTTGCATCCAAGTAGAGTTATTTTTATACTTTTGATTGTAAATACTCCGGATTCCAAGTCCTGTAATAAGTTTTGAAGAAGGAACATTCCATGGCTCCAGCTTCCACTGTTGTGAAACAGAACCATTGGAAGCTTCCCACTTTACAACATCATTAGTCTTGGCTGTCAGGTAACGGTTACTATGATTTTTAAGTTTGATTCTGTAGATATTTTGAGACGCATCAACAGATTCCATTAAAATGACGGAATCTGTGTCACTTCCATACTCCTGATAAATATCACAATTTCCTAAATTATCGGAGCCATTATAATGGTCAACACCATAACTTGTATCAAGAGCTGTCAGAAGCTTTAATCCTGCGGACCTGAAAGAAATAAACCATCCCTGCGAATTTGCACCGTCTACTTTCGGATACAAAGTCACATTTCTCAGATTAGAAACCTGTTCGTTCCCATAAACATTCAAATATTTTCCCGAAGCTTGCCCCGCATTAGATTTAAGCCAATATTTTCTGTCTACTAAATATGCCATATTAATCAACCTTTCTTGTAATTAATTATATTTAGGATTTTGTCCTATACTATATAAAGACGGTTTTTGATGGCAAAATGTAAACGTCTATTAAAAAATACACACAGCTCTTTATGCCATGCACATAAATGCGATGGCAAAAAAGAATATCTATTTGCTTGCCTGTGGATAGCAAACCTCGGTCACACCATCTCTTGGGATTTTGTTAGAAATATATCACAATTATAGTAATATTCGTCAAACCATTTATAAAAATATGTTAAACTTCAAGAACTATATAAAAATTTCATTATTTTCTGACAAAATATAGTGCATCAAATATTTTTTTAATTAGGAATTTTAACTGGCTAAGCCAGAGTAAAATAAATTCATAAATTTGTGGATAAAAGAGGACGCATTAAAGGCTTAATGCAGGAAATAACATAAAGCCTTACAAGTGCGTCTTTTTTTTATTCCCCTTATGATGACCAAAGCAATTTAGATATTGATTATTTTTCATTTCTTACTGAACTACAAAAAAAAATAATAGTATACAGATATATCTACGGGTACTCATCGCAGGAGATAGCACAAAAGCTTAAAGTTTCGAGACAAGCTGTAAACAGAACAAAAAACAGAGCAATAAAAGTCATTAAAACTGTGTATGATGAATATTTAAAATTAGCAATCTTGCTGTAAATCAGACACATGAGATTCACTTTAGAATGATGGTTCCAGGTGGGTCAGGAGCTCCAGCTCACTTTGCTTTGAAGCTCATTTAATTATTCCATCATTATTATAAAAATCCGCACTTCATTGTGCGGATTTTTTAAAAGATTTTGTGGAACATTTTTGGTGAATTAAGCGTCTTATGATATAATATATAAAATAAAAAAGGAGAACTGACTTATGAGCATTAATTTTATAAAAAAGACAATATTTATGATAATATTAACTATAACGTTTTCATTTGTTTATGCTATGCAAGTGATGATAAAATTGACGCAAGTAAATTAAATGGGTACTACTTAACACCAGATGATATGGGCTCCGACAATAAATTCATAAACGGATATGGAGTTATTCAGGATAAAGAAGGTTATGGTACAAGTATTAAGAATGGCTTGGTTGATAAAAATTATAACATTGTGTTGAAACCCGATACTTATCTCCAAATAGAATTTGACAGCATAGATAAAAACATCCTTTATGCTTATACTGATATATATTACAGATATGGAGACATTTATAAAATTACCGATAATGGTTTAATAAAAATAACTTCTGAACCTTATTATATGAATCTTTTATATTTCATATCTGCAAATGCATATGGACCTTATTCCTATTCTTATTTTAATAACAGCTCAGTTATTGCAGTTGCTAAGGTAGGACCTCAGTTTGGCGTAATTAATAGAAATGGCCAAATTATTATTCCTTTTTCTTCTGATTATTATTGTGCAACAAGCGGAAACTTAATTATGAAGTACAGAACAGAACAAACAGAAGTTGGAAATAAGGTTGCCTTAAAAGAAGGCAAGATATTGGATGATAAGGGGAATATTGTAACGCATTCCACCTATGATTGGATTGATATCTTTTTAGAAAGCAGTGAAACAAAGGATAATGTCGTAGCAATTGTCGTATATAAAGATGGTAAAGTAAATTTGCTAAACACAAATGATTATCAAGAGGTTTTTGATTGGTCAAATAACAGCTTTAGAGTTTACGAGAATCATATTATAGCTAAAAACTCTGAAGGTAAAACGGGTATATTGGATAAAAATATGAAAATCGTAATCGATTATATATATGATGAAATAATATGGACTGAAGAAGACGGTTTTTTAGGTTATACTGACAGTGTCATTGAAAATATAAAATTACCGGATAAAACACCTGTTAAATCGGTTAATTTAGATGTGTCTGCTAAACTTCCAACCTTTGATATAACCTTAAATGGTGTGAAAATTCAGAATGATACCAGGTTATATCCATTTATTGTGTATAATGATATCACATATTTCCCAATGACATACTATGACAGTCGGTTCTTGAATCTGAAAACAGAGTGGAGTACAACAACAGGTCTAAAAGTATCTAAGGCCAATGAATCCAGTGGATATATAACTGATACAACAAAAATGAAACATCCAAATACAGTAAAACCTACAATTGCAGACTTTGATATTTACATCAATAATCAGAAAATAGATAATGAAAATGAACCATATCCTTTACTAATATATAAAGACATTACGTACTTTCCAATGACATGGAGGTTTGGAGTTGATGAATTCGGCTGGGATTATAAATATACAAATGACAAAGGGCTGCAGATAAATTCTCAAATTCTAAAATAATCAGTAAAAAGAGGATATTGTACTACGATTTTTAAATCGCTGATGCAATATCTGTTTTTTATGTGAGTTATTTACACGCTTAGCTTATTGTTAAAATAATATTTGTTCACGATTATCCTTCTATAATTTTCTTATTTTGACTTGTACTACTTATATTTTAACACCGTTCGCTCTTTTAAAAGTAAATTTACACATTTTAATAACGATTAATACAACTTGTAAACGCTATATAACAATTCCTAACATTTCACAAAAAAACCGTCTTTGAAACGTAAGACAATTGTATATATCAAGTAAATATGGTTATTCTAATTCATAAAAAGGAGGTAGTTTTTATGAAGAAAAATATAGCCGTATTTTTTTTGGTATTGATGATTGCAAATATGATGATTGTTCCGGCATACGGAATAGACGCCGAATCTCTTATGTCACGTGCGGCGATTTTAATAAATGGTGATGACGGACAGATTCTTTTTGAAAAAAACAGTAATGATAAGATGCCGCCGGCAAGTATAACTAAGATTATGCTATTGCTTTTAGTATCTGAAAAAATGGATAATGGTGAAATAACGCTGGATCAGGAACTTCCTGTTTCGGAATATGCCGCAGGCATGGGAGGAAGCCAGATATATCTGGAAGCCAATGAAACTCAGACAGTTGAAAGCATGTTGAAAGCCATATCAATGCGTTCAGCCAATGATGCTTCCGTTGCCATGGCTGAATTTATGTACGGCTCGGTGGAAAGCTGCGTCAAAGCAATGAACGAAAGAGCAAAAGAACTTGGAATGAATAATACAAATTTTGTTAATGTTACGGGACTACCCGAACCGGATCACTTGACAACAGCACATGACATATCCATAATGACAAAAGAGCTACTGAAGTATAATTATGTAAATGATTATATGCTTACATGGATGGATTCGGTATATGTTGGCAAGGAAAAAGATTCGGAGCAGGTTTTGGTAAACACAAACAGGCTTATTAACAACTACGAAGGCCTTTTATGTGGCAAGACAGGTTATACAACAGAGGCAAAATATTGTTTGTCTGCCGCAGCAAAGAGAAACGACACAACACTTATAGCGGTCGTTTTGGGCTGTGACAACACAAAGATAAGATTCAACGAAATTACAAAGTTGCTTAATGAAGGCTTTGCAAACTCCAGAAATCTTGTATTTCACAAAAAAGGTGATGTGATTTCAGCTTCACCGGTATATTGCGGAAAAGAAGACACATTTAACATAGTTAGCAAGGAAAATATTTCTTATTTTACAGAAAGTGATTGCAAGCTTGAAGATTTTAATTTAGAATATATAATAGATGAAAATTTAAAAGCGCCTTTAAGTCAGGATGTTTCAATAGGAAAAGCCATACTTTCTAAAGACAATCAAGTGCTTGGAGAATATGAGCTGTATCCCGAAAAAAACATTGAAAAACAAGGGCTGTTTAAATTTTACTTTGAAAATGTATTAGAAAATGTAGTAAGATAATAGTAGGATAGAGGATAAACAATGTATTCAGTAAGTTTAAACGTATTTCAAGGACCATTTGATCTTCTGTATCATTTGATAGAAAAAAAGGAAATTGACATTTATGATATTCCCATTGCTGAAATAACAGATCAGTATATTGAATATCTGGATCAAATGATGCAGTTCAATATGAATGTGGCAAGTGAATTTATTTTAATGGCATCGACTCTCATAGAAATAAAATCACAGATGCTTCTGCCCCAGAAGGAAGAAGAGGAAGATCCAAGGCAGGTACTTGTCGATAAACTTCTTGAATACAAAATATTTAAAGATGTATCCGAAAAATTAAAAAAATACGAGGATGAAAGCAGCTATTATTTTTACAAGCCAAAGGAAGAAATAGCCATAACTTCGGATGTTAAGACAGAGCAGCTTTCATTAAATGAAGTAAACATTTATGAATTATACAATGTTTTCATGTCGCTGATTAAAAATCAAAATCTGAAAATCGTCAATGAAGATAAATTGAAAGTTTACAGAGAAAATTACAGCGTTAAGGACTGCATTGAAGAACTCACGAAGAAGCTTGAAAAGACCGGACGTGTATCGCTGTTTGCAACTTTCAGGGAAAAAAAACAGATAACGAAGGAATATGTTGTTACAACTTTCCTTGCTGTTTTGGAGCTTTCAAATAAGCAGAGCATGAAGATTTTTCAGACAGATACATACAGTGATATCATAATGGTTGCTGCTTAGGAGTGTGTAATGAATTTAAAGAGTGTATTGGAGAGCTTGCTTTTTGCATGGGGCGAGCCGTTAAACATAAACGAAATTTCAAGGATCATGAATTTGCCGGTTCATAAAGTTTCGGCTGTCTTGGATGAAATGACGGAACAGTTTGCAGAAGATCCGGACAGAGGCCTTATTTTACAAAAATTCGGCAGTTCATATCAGATTACGACGAAAAAAGAAAATTTTGATTTTATTCAGGATCTGCTGCAAACAACCGTAAATAAAAGCCTGTCAACCGCCGCCATGGAGACATTGTCTATTGTAGCTTACAAACAGCCGGTGACGAGAGTTGAAATTGAATTAATCAGGGGAGTTAAATGTTCTAACGTGGTTAAAGGTCTTTTGGACAAAGGACTTATAAAGGAAGTCGGCAAATTGGATAAACCGGGAAGACCGGTCATTTATTCCACCACAGATGAATTTTTAAGACATTTCGGCTTAAATTCCATCGATGAACTTCCTGCCTTGAAAATAGAGCCTGAGGAGGAGAAAAAAGCAACGTANNACGTAGGAGCGTTGCTTTTATTTATATGGGAATCTGGATTATATTGTCTATAGCCGGGGGGATATTGTTCATATATTTTAATATAAGGGCCTGCTGCAAATTCAATCTGACAACATCCTTTGTTAAAATATACGTTAACATTAAAATATTGAAAAAAGATCACATCACAGATAAAAAAGTTTACTATACCGACATGATTAAAAAAATGTCAGTCAGGTACAGCAGGTATAAGGAGTTAAGAGCAAAAAAATATTATCCGTATCTTAAATATCTGAAAAAAGTCACACAGCTTTTCATTGTTAAAAACATACATTTATATCCCGAATGCCTTGATAATTCTTCTTCCTTTGCCGTTGAATTCATGGTCGTGAACAATATTATCAAAAGGCCTCTTATAAAAGGATAGTTATTGTTTCGTTATAATTATCCTTTTTTAGGGTATACTGTATTTAAAATTACTCTAAGAAGAAAGGTGATATTATGAGCAATGATATTATTAGCATCATCAAGACAACCTTGGATAATATCAATAATTTAACCGAAAATGAGAAGCTGATCAGCAGCAAAATTTCATATGACAACACCAACTACCTTGCGATTTCAAAATTGAACATGAATTTTGTCATAGGCGGCAGCGATATAGACAAAAAATACCGCACTGTGGATTTAAAGCCTTTTGCCGGCGCAGCTTATGTTAATTTGCAGTTAAACCCGCAAGTACTTATTTATGAAACCGGCAACAAGGATGTCAGGACCATCAATATTAACAACGAAACCACTGCCGGCGATTTAACATCATCCATTTTGAACATAATGTCATTCATAAAGGAAGTAAGGGAGAAGAAAGATTGTGATTAGCAGGAATTTAAAAATTTTATTATTTACAGCGGTGATTTTGCTCTTTGGTGTCCGGTACAATACTGCCGAAGCCATACCTGAAATTATGGCACAGTCATACATAGTGATAGATTCTGATTCGGGAAGGATAATCGGCTCGGGAAATCCAAATGAAAAACTGCCCATAGCCAGCACAACGAAAATACTGACTACAATTCTTGCTATTGAAAATATCGATGATGTGGAAAAGAAAATCGAGGTGCCTGCTGCCTGTACGGGAATAGAAGGCTCAAGCATCTACTTAAAGCCGAGACAGAAGGTATTAATTAAAGACCTGCTGTACGGAACAATGCTGCGCTCCGGCAACGATGCGGCAGAAACACTGGCAGCATATGCGGGAAGAAACAGCGAGGACGGATTTGTTGGCATGATGAATGAAAAAGCAGCGGAGCTCGGAGCATACGATTCTAATTTTGTAAATTCTCACGGGCTCAACGATGAAAACCATTATTCAACTGCCTACGACCTGGCACTTATAAGCCGTCACGCAATGCATAACTATATGTTTAAAGAAATTTCCTCTACGGAAAAATATAATGCACAGAGCATGAATACAGTTTTTTTGAACAAGAACAAAGTAGTTCACCAGTATAAATACGGAAACGGCATCAAAATAGGATACACGAAAGCGGCAGGCAGATGTCTCGTCGCTTCGGCAGAAAAAGACGGAACCGAGATTATTGTTGTTGTTTTAAATGACAACAGCTGGTTCCAGGACAGCTATAAAATATTTGACTGGGCTTTTGAAAATTACAAGAGCTATCAGATAACGGAATCCGGACAGTTTGCCGGAAATACATCTGACGGAAGACCTGTATTTATTTCGGACGGATTCAGCTACTTGCTGACAGAAGAAGAAAAAGAAAAAGTACGCTTTGAAAGTAAAATAACGGCTCCTCACATTATAAACAAGGATAATAAAGCCGTATGCGGAGTATACAATGTATACCTTGGCAATGAAGTGATTCATACGGGCGGCCTTGTGACGGAAAACAAATAATGCAGGCAGGTCAACAGGCCGCCTGTTTTTTTATGCATTCAGATAATATGACTTGATGTTGTCATATTATTATCGTATACTGAACAGGGTGATAAAATGCAGATTAACAGATTATTTGAAATTGTATATATTCTGCTGGATAAAAAAACAGTGACCTCACGGGAGCTTGCAGAGCGATTCGAGGTTTCAACCAGAACCATTTATCGTGACATTGAAACGCTGTCTTCGGCAGGAATTCCTGTTTATATGACCAAGGGCAGAGGAGGCGGCATATCGCTGCTGCCTGATTTCGTGCTTAATAAAGCCGTCATAACAGAAGAAGAGAAAGAAGACATTCTATCTTCCTTAAAAGCTGTAAGTGCAGTTAATCCCGGCAAGACAGACACTGCTCTCAATAAACTCAGCAGCATGTTCGGAGAGTCAAGCACGGACTGGATTGAAGTGGATTTTTCTCCATGGGCAGGCGCGCAGAATGAAACCGAAACATTCAATACAATTAAATCTGCCATTTTAGAAAAGAGATTAATTTCATTTATTTATGCCAGCGCCAAAGGTCAGAAGACCGCACGCCATGTAGAGCCTTTAAAACTATGTTTTAAAAGCGGAGCATGGTATCTGTACGGATATTGCAAATCCAGAAATGATTTTCGCTTTTTTAAGTTGAGGCGAATCAGGGAGCTTTGTCTTACAGAACAAACCTTCAGCCGCAAATCTCCCAAACGTATTCTTTATGATAATAATGTTTTTCAGGAAGAGTACATTAAATTAAAATTAAAGCTGTCTCCACAAGCCGCTTACAGGGTGTATGACGAGTTTGAAAGCTACGAACAGCAGTATGACGGAAGTTTTATTGCCGAAATTGCCTATCCGAAAGGTCAGTGGATATATTACTACATCACAACTTTCGGCAGGCACTGCGAAGTTCTGGAGCCGGAGGACGTGAGAAACTATGTGGAGACAGAGCTGAAGAAAACATTAAAAAATTATTTGTAATATGACGCCAAGCTGTCATATTATATAAAGTATAATAGCCTTATCAAATAAGGAGGTTATTAAAATGAATTATGAAACAGTAAATCTAAACCAGAAAACAATTGTAGGCGTAAGTGCGGTTACAGGCAACAATGATCCTGAAATGGGCAAAATCATAACAGGACTTTGGGAAAAGTTATATCAGGGAGGAATAAACGCTTCGATCAAAAATAAGGTTAACGAATATGCAATCGGACTTTATTCTGACTACTCTGATGATAAATACTGTGTTACTGCCGGCAATGAAGTTTCAAAACCTGAAAATGACCAACTGTCTGTAAAAATTATTCCTGCTGGAAAATATGCAAAGTTTTCTGTTCATGGACATATGGAGAAGGCGGTTGCAGAGTCATGGGAAGAAATCTGGAAAATGGATCTGGACAGAAGCTTCACAGGAGATTTTGAGGAATATCTCAACGATAACTGGGAGAATGCCAACATTGACATTTATGTAGCATTAAAATAAGTATGTTGGGAGAAAGGAAGGCAGTAATGGAGATTATAACATTGACAAAGGACAATCTGGAGAAAGAACATATATGCTGTGCTATTTCAAGTAATGATGACTGCTGTGTTTCATCGAAAAAACAGTGGCTTTCGAAACGTTTTGATGATGGGCTGGTCTTCATGAAATGTAACGTGCGCGGAAAATGCTTTATAGAATATATTCCAGCTGAAAAAGCATGGTCTCCGGTTGAAGCTCACGGATATATGTATATTAACTGCCTTTGGGTATCGGGGCAGTTTAAGGGGCACGGATATTCCAACCTGCTTTTGGATGCATGCATACATGACAGCAAGGCAAAAGGCAAATCAGGGCTGGTCATTCTTTCTTCTAAAAAGAAAATGCCCTTCCTTTCTGATCCAAAGTTTTTAAAATACAAAGGCTTTGTCCATGCAGATTCATCAGAGCCATATTATGAACTTTTATACCTGCCCTTTGAGAAAAACGCACCAAAGCCAAAATTCAAAGACAGCGTGAAAGTTCCGCGTGTCGACGAACACGGACTTGTACTGTATTATACATACCAGTGTCCTTTTACGGCAAAATATGTTCCGCTTGTTGAAAATATGGCTAAACAGAAAAGGGTTCCATTCAGGAGTATTTTGATTGAAACGGCGGAGCAGGCACAAAATGCTCCAGCCCCATTCACCACCTACAGTTTGTTTTATGACGGTAAATTCCTGACAAACGAAATACTGTCAGAAAAAAAATTTGAAAAAATACTCACCGAAAAAGGTTTATAAAATAAAATCAAAATGACGAGGAATAACCCGCGTCATTTTTTATTCCATTATCATTTGCATTAAAAGCTTATTGTTAATTATCGAAAAATGTATTATAATATATACAGTCAGGAAGGCTATAAAAAAGAAAAGGCAGAGGTTTATGGAATTAGAAAGGTTACAAAAATATATCGCCCGGTGCGGGGTCACGTCCAGGAGAAAAGCCGAGGAATTAATCCTTGCAGGCCGTGTAAAGGTTAACGGAACAAAAGAGACTGAACTGGGAACAAAGGTGGACCCGGACAAAGATATTGTAACGGTTGACAATAAAAAAATATCCGAGGTAAATAAATACATATACATAAAACTTTACAAACCAGAAGGATATGTTACAACTGTCAGGGATCAGTTTGACAGAAAGACTGTCCTTGATTTAATCGACATAAAAGAAAGGATATATCCCATAGGCAGGCTGGATTACAACACATCAGGCCTATTGCTCCTGACAAATGACGGTGAGCTGGCAAACAGGCTTATGCATCCTAAATACCACATTTACAAGACTTATATCGCAGAGATGGAAGGGCGGATAAGCCAGGAATCAATAAATAGGCTTGAAACCGGCGTGGTAATAGACAATTACAGGACTGCCCCGGCAAAGGTAAATCTACTGAAGTACAAAGACAGCAGATCACTGGTTCAAATAAGCATTTATGAAGGCAAAAACCGTCAGGTAAGAAAAATGTTCGATGCCGTAGGGCACAAGGTAGTAAAATTAAAAAGAATATCCTTCGGTGAAGTTAGTCTGGGAGATTTAAAAACAGGTTCCTGGAAAAATTTAAGCAATGACGAAATAAAATTCTTAAAAGGAAATCAGGAGGGATGAAATGGAAGATGTTAAGTACGGCAAGCTTGTTAACTTTGTTCACATGCTCATAAAACAAAGCTATTCAGGTCATGAAAATCTAAATTTTATTGATGCGACATGCGGAAACGGTTTTGATACACTTTTTTTATGCAGAACCGCAGGCGAAAACGGTCATGTTAAAGCATTTGATATACAGGAACAGGCCATTGAAAGAACAAGAACATTGTTGAGCAGCAATCTGGATTTTGTAAATTACGAACTTATCATGGATTCTCATGAATTTATAAGCAATCATCTTGCATGCAATATTGATGCTGCTATTTTTAATCTGGGATATCTTCCTTTTTCCGACAAAACAATTACAACCAAGGGTGATACAACCGTAAAGGCGGTTAAGGGCATGATCCCTTATTTAAACAGCGGAGGAAGAATATTTATCACAACTTACATAACCCATGATACAGGTGATGAAATAAAATTCATTTACAATTATTTAAGTTCACTGGATAAATCAAAGTATAATGTGTTGCACATAAATCTTATCAACAAAGAAAATACGCCTCCGGAACTATTTATAATAGAAAATAATGCATGATGGTATTAATTGCCTTCATGCATTTTTGATGTGGGGGATATAGTTTTATAGTANNTAATCTGCATTTAATGAATTGTAACTTGCATTTATATTTTATTTTGAAATTTTTCTTGCAAGTTTTAATAAATGTGCTATTATAGACTTAAGGAGAGGAATAGGAGGATGTTATAAATGGCTGATAATAAAAGTCTTCTACAAAATAAGGACTGGTGCAAAGGGTGCGGCGTGTGTGTAGGCTTTTGCCCAAAGCAGGTTCTTAAGATAGAAAACGAAAAATGTATAATAGCTTATCCGGAAAAATGCATATTTTGCGGTCAGTGTGAGCTGAGATGTCCCGATAATGCTATTTATATTGCGGGAGGTAAGAAAGATGAGTAATAATCACGGATATAAGTTGTTTCAAGGCAATGAAGCCTGTGTTGAAGGTGCATTGGCTGCGGGCATGAGATTTTATGCCGGATATCCAATTACGCCATCTACGGAAATAGCAGAAATTTCTGCTCAGAAGCTGCCGCAGGTTGGAGGTAAGTTCATACAGATGGAGGACGAGCTTGCAAGTATGGCAGCAATCATAGGAGGTTCTCTGGCAGGACTTAAATCCATGACGGCAACCAGCGGTCCGGGATTCTCGCTGATGCAGGAAAATCTGGGATATGCGGCAATCGCGGAAATTCCGTGTGTAGTTGTCAACGTTCAAAGAGGAGGCCCAAGCACCGGCATGCCCACATCACCGGCACAAGGCGATGTTATGCAGGCGAGATGGGGAACTCACGGAGATCATCCGGCAATAGCACTCACTCCCAATTCAGTGCAGGAAACATATGAATATACGATAAAGGCTTTCAACATAGCCGAAAAATACAGGACACCGGTTATTCTTTTAATGGATGAAACCGTTGGTCACATGAGAGAAAAATTAAAATTAAAAGATGCTTCTGAAATTGAAGTTATAAATAGAAAAAGGCCCTCATGCAAACCTGAGGAATATGCAGCATACAGGGCTGATGAAGACATGATACCTCCTTTTGTACCGTTCGGCGAGGGATACAGATATCATGTAACAGGATTAACACACGACGAAACAGGATTTCCAACAAATAATAATGAAATTTCAGGAAAACTTGTTCAGAGGATAGTTGATAAAGTTGAAAAAAATGTTGATGACATAACATTTTTCGAAGAATACAGAATGGATGACGCGGAAATTGTCATAGTGGCATTCGGAGGAGTTTCAAGATCCGTTAAAAGTGCCATAGATGAAATGCGTGAACGAAACATTAAGGTCGGTATGTTCAGGCCTATTACCATCTGGCCGTTCCTTGAAAAACAAATCAGCGAAGTTGCCGACAAGGCAAAGGAAATATATGTTGCCGAAATGAATTTAGGACAGTATTTTATAGAAGTCGACAGAGTTGCAGGCAAAAAATGTCCTGTTAAGAAAATAATTAAAATAAAAGGAGATTTAATTTCTCCGGTTGAAATTACAAATGCGGTGACAGGAGGTAACTTATAATGAATTGCAGCGAAATGACCCAAAAATATTACAGAGTTGACAAATTACCTCACATATGGTGCCCGGGATGCGGCCACGGAACATTGATGAACGCAGTGGTACGGGCAATCGATAAAGCTGGATTAAATAAAGATGAAGTGGTTGTTGTTTCCGGCATAGGCTGTTCGTCAAGAGCACCCGGTTACTTGGATTTCAACACGCTGCATACAACCCACGGACGTGCGCTTGCATTTGCAACGGGAATCAAGCTTGCAAACCCGAAACTTCACGTAATTGTAATAATGGGCGACGGCGACAGCTCTGCCATAGGCGGCAATCACCTCATTCATGCGGCAAGAAGAAATATCGATATCACTACAATCGTATTTAACAATAATATTTACGGTATGACAGGAGGACAGTATTCTCCTACCACACCTTACGGAGATTTTGCGACTACCGCTCCGTTTGGAAACATTGATAAACCTTTTGACTTATGCAACCTTGCTCAGGGAGCAGGAGCCACATTCGTAGGCAGGGGAACTGCTTATCACACACTGGTGATGCAGAAGCTTATTGAAAAGGGATTAGCAAACAAAGGCTTTTCATTTATTGAAGGCCTGAGCCTGTGCCCTACTTACTACGGCAGAAAGAACAAAAAAGGAAATGCTGTTAAAATGCATTCGTTTTTAAAAGACAACTGCGTAGATATAAAAGTTGTTGAGAAAAATCCTGAAAAAGGCGAAAATAAAATATTAATAGGTGAATTTTACAATAATCCTAAACCCGAATATACGGAAGAATACCAGGTAATTATTGATAAATTTCAAAAATAGGGGTGAGATTGAAATGTTTCAGAAAATAGAATTAAGACTCAGCGGCTCCGGCGGCCAAGGTGTAATTCTCGCAGCAATAATTCTGGCAGATGCTGCCATTGAAGAAGGAATAAATGCCATACAGACTCAATCATACGGACCTGAAGCAAGAGGCGGTGCCAGCAAGGCGGAAGTCATAATAAGCAGGGATGAAATAAAGTACCCAAAAGTAACCGACTGCGACATTCTTTTGTCGCTGACACAGAATTCATACGACAAATATGTTGCATCTTTAAGCAAAAATGGTATACTTGTAGTAGATGAAAGTGTAAATGTTAATATGGATGCAGCTTATAAAATATATAAACTTCCAATATTAGATACCGCACAAAACAAAATAGGAACTCATATGGTTTCAAATATAGTTTCTGTAGGTGCATTGTATGCACTTATAGGAGAAGAGGTTATAAGTAAGGACGCAATGCTGCGTTCACTGACTAACAGGGTACCTCCTGTTACTGTCGATAAAAACATAAGCGCTTTCGAAGAAGGTATAAAACTTATTCGAGGTAATTATGAGCAATAACAATGATTTAATAGCTGTTATAAAGAACAATTATTATAAATTCAGTAAAGGTCAAAAGCTGATAGCACAGTTTATAGTTGACCATTACGACAAGGCGGCATTTATGACTGCCGCTAAAATAGGGGAAACCGTTGACGTAAGCGAATCTACCGTTGTACGTTTTGCAAGTTCAATCGGCTATTCAGGTTTCCCTGAATTGCAGAAAGCATTGCAGGTATTGATAAAAAACAAACTGACAACTGTTCAGAGGATAGGCCTGGATGATGACATCGTGGACGATACAAACAAACTTCATAAAAAAATCATAAAAAACGAAATGAACACCATGAGAAGTTTGTACGAAAGAATTGATACAAAAGCTCTTGACAAGGCAACAGAGATTATTATGGGTGCCGATAAAGTCTACATACTGGGACTAAGGACATCGTCAACATTATCAAATTATCTGGGATTTTATCTGGATGTTATTCTTGACAATGTAAAAATATTAAACAATAGCGGAGTCAACTCGCTTTACGAGGAAATTATAAGAATTAAAGAAACCGACGTATTAATAGTAATCAGCTATCCGAGATATTCTAAAATTACGGTTGATGCGACAAAATTCGTAAAAGAAAGAAAAGCCAAAATAGTAGCAATTACAGATACGGAAGCATCACCTGTCTACCCAATGGCAGATGTGTCGCTTCTGGCAAAAAGCAATATTGTATCATTTATTGATTCACTGGTAGTTCCTCTATGCATGATAAACAACCTGATTACAAATATCAGTCTTGTTGAAAAGGATGACATAGTGGAATATTATAACAACCTTGAGCAGCTTTGGGACAATCACAGCATTTATCAAAATGAATAGCATGAATTGACAAAGATTATTCGGACTTTTTAAGATTGAATTCCCGGTCGCAAAAAGTCCGTTTGATTTTTGGCACAATTTTGAATATCCTGCAGTTTTATTGATTATGGAAGGCTTTTTAAAAAAAGCTGAATATACTATGCAATACGGGTAAAATAACTGGAACGGCAAGTGTGAGCACAACACCTGTTATCAGTGTAATCATGCCGTATTCGGCACCAACAAACTTTGTTACCGGAGCCAGCATTGTATCCATATTTCCGGCAGCTCCGCCGGCTATGGGACTTCCCTTGCTTATTTTAACAAGCACCGGCAATAACAAAACGGTAAAAATTTCACGCATAACATTCACCATGAATCCGTATGCCCCGGTTTCGGCACCGTAAACCTGACTCATGTATGCTCCGGTTATGCTGTAGTAACTCATTCCGCCGGCTGACATAACAGTAATGCGGTATGGCAGTTTTAAAACATATCCTGAAATAAAACCGGCACAAACACTTCCTATTAAAACAGCCAAGGGCAATAAAAGTATTTTGAAGCCTACTGTCTTTAAGTATTTAAAAACTATGCGGTTTGCACTCTGGCTGATACCTACGCCTATATACAGTATGACAAGCGAAGCTGTAAGCAAGTGCCCCGACAGCCGCAAAAAACTTTCCGGCAGTATGAACCGGCCCAAAATTATTCCCGTTATAACACTTAATGCCATCAATAACACTAAAGGATCCACGGCACGATTTTTACTATCGGTATTTTCTTTTGATTCAATCGAATATAATTTAACGTTTTCTGCATTCAGGCGGATGCTGATTTCTTCAAGTGGCAGGATGCTTCGTTCAAGCAGATAAACAAGTAATACGCTTACGGCTATGGACATCAAAGCTATGACCGAGCATTCAATTCCTATATATGCCAGCTCGGACATCAGGGCATTATTGGAACCGATGCTCGCTCCTATAGTGAACATAAGTAAAATTAATGCTGCACTTGTTATATTTTCTGCCTTTCGAATCGTGCTGCCCGACAATTTTAAAAAGCCAAGTAAAAAACCTATTCCTAAACTTATAAATGGTATTAGCATGAGTTTTTCTCCGTTAACTAAAGCTGTTAATATATGTAATATTTTAACATTTATGATTATACATGTCAATGCAATGCACAAAAACCGCAGGTCAAATTAAGTTTTTTGTTAAATAATTTCAGATTCAAGTTTTGTGATTGTACGGCGAAAAATTTTGTTGTTATATTTCAGAATTTATAATATAATAATAAAGTATTTATTAAATTAACATGAAAGGACAGCCATATGATAATCGCAATAGATGGTCCGTCAGGAGCCGGCAAAAGCACTGTTGCCAGATTATTAAGCAAAAGATTAGGCTTTGAATACATAGATACCGGTGCCATGTATCGTGCCATAGCTTATAAAGCATACCTGTGCAACATTGAAATTAATGAGGCAAATGAACATGTAATTGATGAAATGCTTAAAACCACTGCAGTAGATTATTACAATAACAACATATATCTTGATAATAAAAATGTAGAAGGTTTAATAAGAGATGAACACATATCAATAGGTGCTTCTAAAGTTTCCGCATTAAAAAATGTGCGTGCCAAGATGGTTGAACTCCAGAGAAAAATTGCCGAAAATAAAAATGTTATTTTAGACGGACGGGATATAGGAACAAAAGTGTTTCCCAATGCAGATTTTAAATTTTTTATTACGGCATCAGAAAAAACAAGAGCAGCAAGAAGGTACGAACAGCTTACGGCATCCGGTATGACAGTTGAATTTGAAAATGTTCTTTCTGATATAAAACTCCGTGACAAAAATGATACAACAAGAAAAATATCTCCGTTAAAAAAGGCAGAAGATGCAGTTTTAATAGATACGACAGATATGAGCCTGGATGAAGTAGTGGGCACCATTGTCAATGCTATCGGAGGAAGCGATGTTTTATAAAATAGTTGTAGCAATATTAAAATTTCTTGTATTTATTGCATTCGACCTTAAAGTACATAATGCAGACAGAATCAATAATACAGAAGGAGGCTTAATTGCCTGCGGGAATCACATCTCGTTGATAGACCCGGTTATACTGGCAGTAGCGTCAAAACGACAGATTCATTACATGGGAAAAAAAGAATTGTTTGACAATAAGATCATTGGGTATTTATTTAAAAAGCTTGGAGCTTTTCCGGTTGACAGGGAAGGAATATCACTGTCAGCAATAAAAACCTCATTGTCGGTTTTGAAAAACAAAGAAGTTCTCGGAATATTTCCCGAAGGAACAAGAGTCAGCCAGTATGATGAAAATAATGCTAAGCCCGGTATTGCGTTAATTGCAAATAAATCAAAGGCAGGCATCATGCCGTTTTATATCAAAGGGCCTTATAAATTCAGAGGAAAAATAGAAATCTTTTTCGGCGAAGAAAAAGACTATTTTGAAAATTTTGAAGGCAGAGCAGGCACCGAAGTTTATACTGAAATCGGCAAACAAATATTAAAAGATATTTACAGCTTAGGTGACAGGTGAAAATATGAAAATTGAAATTTCAAAGTACAACGGATTTTGTTCCGGTGTTAAAATAGCAGTCAGCAAAGCAGACAAAATACTTGATGAAGAAAAAAAGCTTTACAGCTACGGAGAAATAATTCATAATAGAGACGTTGTGGACAGATTAAGCCGCAAGGGCATGGTGGTGGTTGATGATGTTCCCGAAGCCAATGATGCAAAACTATTAATACGAACCCACGGTGTGGGAAAGCATGTATTAGACAAATTTATAGCAAATAATATGGAAGTAATTGACGCAACATGTGTAAAAGTAAAAAAAATACATAAAATAGTTGAAGAATACAAAAATAACGGTTATGATATAGTTATTGTGGGTGACAAAAATCACCCGGAAGTTCTTGGCATTCTTGGATGGTGCGGTAACGAGGCATCAATAATCGGCAGCCCCGAAGAACTGTTAAAGCTTGACATTAAACCCGATAAAAGATATTGTCTGGTATCTCAGACAACTTTTAACACAGATATATTCCGGGAAATTTTAGATACTATAGATAAAAACAATATTACGAACATAAAAGTTCATAATACCATATGCGACGCAACAAGAAAAAGACAGGAAGCATGTGTGGAGCTTGCTTCCGGATGTGACGTAATGCTTGTAATAGGCGGAAAAAACAGTTCGAATACAAAGAAATTATACGAACTCAGCAAAAAAGTCTGTCCTAATACGTTCTTAATCGAAAATTATAAGGAGATACCTTATAACTATATTGATAAAAATACTATTGTGGGAGTGTCCGCAGGAGCATCTGCGCCTGACTGGATAATTGAGGAGGTTATTAAAATGTTGGAAAACCTAAATAACAACATGAATGAACAGGTTGAAAAAAGCGAACAGGCAGAACAAGGAACAATGCATGATTTGCTTGAAAATTATGGCGGAGTATCTTATATCAGAACAGGCGAAAGAGTTAAAGGAACTGTTATATATGTAAGCCCTGATGCCGTTTCTGTAAACATCAATTATAAATCAGATGGAATTATCACAAGAGATGAATATTCCCTCACAGAAATACAAGACTTAACAGAACTGGTGAAAGAAGGAGACGAAATTGAAGCTCAGGTTCTTAAAATTTCAGACCAGGACGGAAATGTTGTCTTAACCAGAAGACCATTAGAAGAAGCCAAATTTTGGGAAGAGCTGGAGAAAATGAGAGTTGAAGGAACAATCATTGAAACAACTGTTATTGAAGCATCCCAGTACGGAATTTACGGCAATGTAAAAGGCATAAAAGGCTTCATCCCGAGAAATCAGATTTCAATCAGAAGAAATGTTGACCCTTCAGAATACGTAGGAAAAATTTTAAGAGTCAGAATTTTAGAAACTAAAAATAACAAGGGCAGAAGACAGCTGGTACTGACTTCAAGAGCCGTAGAAAAAGAAGAAAAAGAAGTAAGAGACAAGGAAGTTTGGGAAAGCATTCAGGAAGGCGAAATTTACGAAGGAACAGTTAAGAACCTACAGGACTACGGAGCATTTGTTGAAATCAACGGCATTGACGGACTGCTGCACATAAACGAAATTGCTTGGACGAGAATTAAACATCCGTCAGAAGTTTTAAAACCCGGCGATAAAATAAGTGTGAAAGTAAAAAGCGTAGATAAAGAAAAAAGAAGATTATCTCTTAGCTACAAAGCAACAATCAAGAGTCCGTGGTCAATATTTTTAGATAAACATCAAAAGGGCGATGTTGTTACAGGCAAAGTGAAAAGAATTGTTGATTTCGGTGCTTTCGTTGAAATCGACGGAATTGAATGTCTGCTTCACATCAAGGATCTTGACTGGGCAAGAACCGAAAAAGTAACAGATGTTCTTCAAGAAGGTCAGGAAGTAACAGCTAAAATATTAAACATCACAAAAAAGGACAGAAAGGTAAGCCTGGGATTGAAACAGCTTGTTGAACATCCTTTTGACAAATATGTAAAAAATATTAAGGTTAACGACATAATACCGGTTGAAGTGACTCGTATTTTACTTGACGGTGTTCATGTAAAAGTAAACGGCAACATCGACTGCTTTATTCCTATAGCAAAAGTATCGGCAGAAAAATTAAGAACACCTGCTCAGGTAGTTAAAGTAGAAGAAGTAAAGGATGCTAAAGTTCTCGGTATTGATATGAAGGGCAAGAACCTAAATCTTACATTCATACTGGAAGATAAGGGCGATGATCTGGCAAATGCTGAAATAGCTTCATACAAGCCGGAAGAAGCAAACTTTACTATAGGCGAATCCATAGGAGATGCACTTGACGATTTGCTGAAAAAATAAAATGTAATAGGCGATTGGTAGCAATTGACAGCAATTGATTAGGCGATTAGTTAAACTTTCGCTGTTCAATTGCTTTTTTTCCATGACGGCAATTGTCACAATGAACGGCAGTTAAGTCTCTCATCATCTAATCATTGATGCGAGACATTTCATGTTGCGCTCTCAAATGACGAGGGCAGATAACGGCAATGACAAACGAAAAATTAGGAGGTATCATGCTAAAAGAATTTTTGTTTGAAGTATGCTCAAACCAGTTTGTGTCGGGATTTGAACATATTAACGGCAACATACTGAAGAAATATTTTGAGCCCTACACAGATTCATGTGAAAAAGATAAGGTAGGAAGCTACATATTTAAACGGGAAGGCACTAATGACATAAGGATAATGCTTGCCGCACACATAGACGAAATAGGACTGATGGTCACAAAGATACTTGACAACGGATTTTTAAGCTTTACACAAATAGGAGGAATCAACCCGGCATCTCTGGTTGCCCAGGAAGTAACCGTATTCGGAAAAGAAAATATTTTAGGAATCATAGGAATTAAACCGCCTCATGTAACTCCGGCAGAGGAAAGAGACAAGGCACTTGAGCTANNATTGTGCTTGATGTGGATTTCGGAGCGGCTCCCGGCATGCCTCCGGAAACTTGCGAATTAGGCAAGGGACCAATAGTGGCATTTGGCGGAAGATTAAATCCCAAGCTTACAAAAAAATTCACAGAAGTTTGCAAGGCATACAATTATCCCATGCAGTACGAAGCTTCTCCGGCAAAGACAGGTACAGATACGGAAGCCGTCCAGGTAAACAGAGAAGGCGTACCATGCATTCTGCTGTCCATACCTCTTCGATACATGCATACGTCTGTTGAGACAATAGACATTAAAGATGTTGAAATCACAGGCAAGGCAATAGCACGTTTCATAAACGAGCTGGATAATTCCGATTTGGAGGAAATATTATGTTTTTAAAAGAATTAACTGAGCTCTCCGGCGTATCAGGATGTGAATATGAAGTAAGAAATTACATTAAAAACAAGTTAAAAGAAATAGGCTGCGAATATTACGTTGACAACTTAGGAAACGTAATAGCTCACAACAAAGGCAGAAAAAATAAAACAATCATGGTTGCGGCTCACATGGACGAGGTGGGACTTATCGTGTCACACATTGATTCCGACGGTTTCATCAATTTTCAGGCTGTGGGCGGCATAGACCAGAGAGTGCTGAATTCCAAAGTTGTGTTTGTGGGAGAAAATAAAATACCCGGAATAATAGGATCAAAAGCTGTACATTTAATGAGCGCTGAAGAAAGAGGCAAGTCAATTCCCATAGATAAGCTTTACATAGATATAGGCACATATTCAAAAGCAGAAACAGAAAAACTTGTAAGCATAGGAGATTATGTTGTTTTTAAAAGCGACTATGCAGAATTCGGCGACGGACTGATCAAGGCAAAAGCACTTGACGACAGAGCAGGCTGCAGCGCACTGCTGGAAATTTTGAGCATGAAATTAGACGCTGATTTTTACGGTGTATTCACCGTAATGGAAGAAGTAGGATGCAGAGGAGCACAGACGGCTGCGTACGCGCTTGAACCGGATTACGGCATAGTTCTTGAGGGAACCATATGCGCCGACATGCCTGAAGTAAAGGATCACTCAAAAGCAACCTTAATAGGCAAAGGAGCAGCATTGTCGCTTATGGACAATTCCACATTGTACGACATCGAAGAAGTGAGAAAGGTTGAAGATATTNNATTGCAAAGGCAAACAACATACCTTATCAGTTCAGAACCTCATCCGCAGGAGGAAATGATGCAGGCCCCATCCATAAAGCAAAAGATGGAGCCAAGGCTGTGGCTATTTCAATTCCATGCCGATACATCCACTCACCTGTGAATGTTGCCAGCAAAAATGATTACAACAGTGTTGTACAGCTTGCCAAGGCTGTAATATCAGAGAATCAGAAAGGGGAATAAAATGAAATTTAACAGTGAATTAATGAAAAATTTATCAGACTGCTTTTCTCCGTCAGGCAGAGAAAAAAATGTACGTGAACTG
The DNA here is from genome assembly GCA_003457065.1 of Clostridiales bacterium. Lineage (GTDB taxonomy): Bacteria > Bacillota > Clostridia > Tissierellales > Sedimentibacteraceae > Sedimentibacter. The sequence continues at coordinate 6,336 of DMJQ01000186.1, read as the reverse complement.
ATTATAAATGAAATAAAATCTTATGCAGACGAAATCAATGTCGATGCCCTTGGGAATGTAATTGCAAGAAAAAAAGGAAGCGGTAAAAAAATAATGTTCTCCGCTCACATGGATCAGATAGGTTTAATAATTACCCATGTTGATGAAAGAGGATTCTTGAGATTTTCAAATGTTGGAGGGCTGGATGCCAAAGAAATTATAGGACTGAGAATGGTGTTTGACAATAAATTAGAAGGAGTCATATGCTCAGAGGAATTAAAAGATAAAGAAAAAGTTACTATGAGCAAGCTGTACCTCGATGTGGCTTCCACATCAAAAGATTTTGTCAAAAACAACTTCAAAGTCGGAGATATGTGCGTATTTAAAACTGAATACTACGAAAACGAAAACTGCGTAATATGCAAAGCTGCCGATAACAGAATAGGGTGTTATGTCCTGATAGAAGCACTTAAAAACCATACTGCTTCTGACAATGACGCTTACTATGTATTTTCCGTTCAGGAAGAAGTAGGATGCAGAGGAGCAAAAACAGCCGCCTACAGCATAAATCCGGATTTGGCAGTAGCTGTTGATGTTACATCAACAGGCGACAGCGAGGACGGAGTTAAGATGGACGTGAAGCTNNGGAGCAGCTATTAAGTTAATGGATAAATCAATCATAACACACCCTGACGTAAAGGACCTTTTAACTGATCTTGCAGCTGAAAACAACATTAAATACCAGTACGAGATTCTGGAATTCGGCGGAACGGACGCAGGGCCAATTCATATGTCAAGAGAAGGAGTCCCAAGCGGTGCAGTTTCCATACCAACAAAAACATACACACATCCGGAGAAATCTTCAATAAATCGGATGTTCTGGAATGCATAAAATTAGTTCAGGCTGTGGCTGCAAAACAATAAAATACTTAATATGGAACGACTTGCGTCGTTCCGTTTTTTAACTTGGGAGGACATATGAACGCTTCGGAACAAATTGCTCAATTTGAAAAAAATAATCCCATGAAATATTTAGATTATCAGGTAACATCATGGGGACGAATGTTCAGCGATAAAAATAATAAAGAAAGTTTTAAATCAAATTATGCCGTTATAAATAAGGATGAAAATATAGATGCTGCAATAAAAGAAATTGAAGAATACCCCCGATTCCTTAAGATTAGATGTTCTGAGGCCGTACCTTCAGGAATATAATTATGCGGTAAAAAAATTTGATTTAGAGCTCATGATACTGCATAAGAATTATGACATCAAAGCTGACAAAATCAGAAAATGCGAGATACATTCCGTTAGCCATGTTCTGGACAGGCATGAGTATAATCTTGCAGTGGAACAGGATAATGGCGAAACATACGGAGTCAGGATTTTAAATAAGCAGATTGCCGCAGGAAACAATATGTTTTTTGCCTATGATGAATCTCACAGGCCTGTAAGCATGGTGCTGGCTGAAAAATATAACAATACCGTGTACATATCGAATGTCTATACGACACCGTCACAAAGGCGCAAGGGCTACGGTTTGGCAGTCGTAAATGCCATCATATCAGATTTCACGTATTTGCTCATATATTTACATACAAGCAATCCGGAGGCTGCAAGCATTTACAGGCAGCTGGGATTTCAAGGCGAAAAATTGAAATTATGGTGGGCTGTCAAAGGCTCTCTGCCGGAATGGTCCAGGTAACCAAGAATAATGTAAAGCAATTACATATGAATGAGGTGCATGATGTCAGATATAGTGTTAGATATAGAAATAAGAGAGAGAACACCGGCAGATACAAAAAGCTTCTGCGAATTTATTACAAAGCTTGATAATGAAGCTGAGTACATGCTGTTAGAAAAAGGCGAACGCAACATCAGCCATTCGGTTATTAAAAGAAATATAGAAAATATAATAAATGACGGCGATGCCTGCTTTGTGGCTTCAAATAAAAATGAAATAGTAGGATTCATTATTTCCGTGAGAGAAAAACATATAAGAACCAGGCACGTGGCAACAGTCGTGGTAGGAATTCTTGAAGAATACTGCGGCAGGGGCATGGGCTATGAAATGTTTCAGAATATTTTCAGCTGGGCAGGAAATAACGGAGTCAAAAGACTTGAACTTACGGTGATAACAGAAAATATCAGAGCCGTTAATCTGTATAAGAAACTGGGTTTTAAAATTGAAGGATTGAGAGAACAATCCACATTAAAAGAAGGAAAATATTTCGACGAATATTATATGGCCAAGTTAATTGATTAAATTAAATAATTTGGATAACTCGGATAATATATGATGAAAAAACATCAAAAATTGTAAGGCACAGGCGGCATATGGCAAGAAAACGTATAGACAGAACCGACAAAATGATATAAAATGAATTATCGGCCTTTTTCATAACGTTGTCATTTTAAGAAAAAGGTTTTCAAATTATTGTGATGGGGGAAACTGAATGAATAATGAAAAGGCAATTGAAAGAATGGCACTGCCGTTATTTTTAGTATCTTTGCCGCTGACGTTCATAGACGTCCTGCTGCCTATGTACACTTCGGAATTGGGCTTTACGCCGGTTCAGATTACAGGATTGTTTTCCGTGTTTTCGTTTTTTTTAGTCGGCATGAAACTTCTAATCGGAAGGCTCACAGACAGTAAAGGCAGAAAGTTCATATTCATAAGCGGAATTTTATTTTATGTTTTTTCTTATTATTTTTATGCAATATCTTTCAACGTTACATATGTATATCTTGCAACTATACTGGAGGCAGTTGCCTCATGCTGTATCGGTATTTCCACATACAGCACGGTTGCGGATCTGAATGACAGCCGCGGACACAATTTAGGAAAGATCACCGGATATTCCAATAAGGGCGGGTTGGTTGGAATAGCCTTATGCTTTATTGTTTTAAATAATTCGGCTTTAATTGACGGATGGCATCGTCTTTTCTTAATCTGCGCCACTGCGTCAGCAATAGCGGCGGTATATTCTTTTATTAACATAAAGAACACCGCGGCGGATGGCTTTGCTGCAGCAAAACCGGATTTATCTTTAATGAAGCAGAAGATAATAATATTGAAGTTAATTATAAGTATTTTTACAAGTGCTGTTTCCGCAGTCTTTGTGCTGTATCCTAAATCAAGGTTTAATGCAGATCTGTTGGAAATCGCAATAGCATTTTTGCTCCCCGCAGTGGTGATAGCTTTCATTTCACCGGCACTGGGCAAGATAAGCGATAATAAAGGGTACCGTAAATCAGTTACTATTTCTGTCAGCCTGCTGTTTGTCAGTTTAATTCTGCTGCCCTTTATGAGCAGCATTTATCTTTACGGAATAATATGGACCTTTTATTGCATAGCACAGGCTTTCTTCGGTATTACGTTAAGCGGCATATTTACAGCCGATCTGAAAGAAGGGCGCGGAACTGCCGTAAGCATGTACACAATCGGAATTAATATCGGAAACATAATCGGGCCTGTAATAGGAGGGTTTTTATTTCAAAATATTGATATAAGTGCACCGTTCATTTTCAGTGGAGCGGCATTTGCTGTTATTTTACTTTCAATACCAAAGTGGATCCCGCTTTTGGCAGGAGATAAGCCGTAATATTCATACAGCAGAAATAATTAACCCCGAAGCGTAAAATTTTCATGTAATGATGGAGTGTATTATGTCTGGTAACAAAAAGGAATGGATTTTTTCATTGATGTTTTTTTTAACAGCTGCAATTGTGCTGGTCATTAATCAGTACACCTACAATGTTTACGATCTGAGTTTGTGCGAGTACGTAAAATATTCGCAAAAAATATCTGACGAAGAGAAATCTTATTTAGAAGAAAAAAAGGTTTTATATTACACTTCCAACTACAATGCCCCTCCGTTTTCATTTCGTGACAAATACACAGGGACATACAAAGGATTTGCAATTGACTATGCCTCTGCGTTGTCTATAGAATTAAATATTGATATAGAATGTGTTCCGAGAGTCTGGGATAAAGCGGTGAAGAGCGTTATATCGGGCAAAGCAGATATGACTGAATTATATCCAAGCGAAGACAGAAAAAAATATATGGCATTTACCAAAAAGATTTACAACTTAACTGCCATAGTAATGACACGAAAAGATCAGCAGGGAATAACCAGCGCAGAGGATTTGGCCGGTCACAGGATAGCCATAGAAGCAGGGGATTATGCCAATGAATATGTGAAAGAAAATATTCCCGGAGCTGAAATTGTAAATACGGTGGATTATCTGGAATCAATCAATGCTCTTCTTGACGGCAGAGTGGATGCAATAATCGGTGATGAGCCTATTTTAATATATTTCATGGGTGATTTAAGCATTGATGAAGAAGTAACCGTATTAAACGATCCTCTGTACGAGCTGGATATTTGTATGGGCGTAAATAAGTCGGATACAAAGCTGGTAAACATATTAAACAAAGGTATACTAAATCTTAAAAAAAATGACTATGCCACTAAAATTCAGGGAAAATGGTATGGATTGTCAGTTCCTGTCCATAAGGATAAAATTTCCGCACAAATAATGTTTACGCTGATTGTTTTACTGATTCTGCTGGCAATTGTAGCAACTATAATATTAGTTTGGGGCTACATATTAAAAAAACAGGTTGTTAAGCGGACCGAAGATCTGACAAAAAGTAAAAATGACCTTCAAATGACATTTGATGCTTTATCAAGTTTTATAATAGTTATAAGTAAAGACGGGGTAATAGAAAATATAAACAGAGCATTTTCCGACTGGCTCGGAAAAGACAAGTACAGTATTGTCGGAAGCCTCTATAAAAATGTACCTCTTTTAAATAATATCAATATGGATAACGCCGGACGCAACAACGAAGCTGCATATCAGGGAAGGCATTATAGCTATTATATTTCTCCCCTGAAATCAGGAAACAATATGTTTCTTGTTTCAATTGAGGACAATACAAATGAAATAATCAGCAGGCAGCAGATGCTTCAGCAGAATAAAATGATTGCCGTGGGACAGCTGGCTGCCGGCCTGGCACACGAAATCAGAAATCCTCTGGGGATAATCAGAAATTACTGCTACGTCTTAAAAAGCAAGCTTTCAGATAAGGATGCATTAATAGACAAATCCATTTCAAGCATAGAATCATCGGTTTTGCGTGCGGGAANNAATGAATTTAAGCCTATTTCTCTTGAAGATACAATTAAAGATATTATTTCTCTTGAGAAGAAATCCATAACGGACAAAGAAATCAATATAATTGTCAATTGCGGCGAAGAAATTGAATTTTATACAAAAATTGAATCTTTTACTCACATAATGCTCAATTTATTGTCTAATGCCATTGATGCCGTTTCTCATGGCGGAAACATAACAATTGACTGCCGCATGGATGACGGATATTTATATATAGATTTTACAGACACGGGAGATGGAATAGAAGCTCATAATTTAGAGCATATATTCAATCCTTTTTTCACTACCAAGAAGGCAGGAAAGGGTACAGGTCTGGGCCTGTACATTGTTTATAACGAACTGCAGAAAATTAACGGAGAAATAAATGTAGAAAGTAAACCCGGAGAGGGAACTGCATTTAAATTAAAGTTTAAACTAAAGGATGAAAATAATGATTGATTTTAAAATATTGGTTGTTGACGACGAAGAAGAATTCAGAGATGTTTACAAAATTATATTTGAAGATAAAGGATATGAAACCACTGTTGTTTCATCGGGAGAAGAATGTTTGTCCATGCTTAAGGAACAGAGCTACGACCTTGTGCTAACAGATTTAAAAATT
>DMJQ01000186.1:0-560 GCA_003457065.1 Clostridiales bacterium | reverse complement strand
AAATAGAAAAACTTGTTAAAATAAAAAATCTTGAAAATGACAATAAAAATATACGAACTAAACTGATACAATTTGATTACCTGCTTGATTCCAACAGCGATAAATTTGAAAATATGATGCGGATATCGGAAAAATCTGCCGCAAGCAACTCAAACATACTTATCCTCGGAGAATCAGGAACGGGGAAAGAAGTGGTGGCCAAGTACATTCATCAGCTGAGTGAAAGAAAAAATGAAAATTTCGTTGCCGTAAATTGTCAGGTGTTTTCAGAAGGTGTTTTGGAATCGGAATTGTTCGGTCATGAAAAAGGAGCGTTTACCGGTGCAATCGAAAGACGCATCGGTAGGTTTGAAGAAGCAAACAAAGGCACATTGTTTTTAGACGAAATCGGAGAACTTTCGCTCAATACACAGGTGAAACTTCTGAGGGTGCTGGAAAGCAGGACGTTTGAACGAATCGGAAGCAATAAAAGCATTACTACAGATATACGCTTAATAAGTGCTACAAATAGAAACATTGATAAGGAAATTAAGGAAGGCAGATTCAGGGAAGATTTATTT
>DMJQ01000052.1:17618-17961 GCA_003457065.1 Clostridiales bacterium | reverse complement strand
CTTTAAATATATTTAATTTTAAAGGATTTGTTTTTATTAAATTTTTTACATTTGATTCAGCGAAAAAATACCATCCTATTATTGTTGTAAGAGAGAAAAAGGATAAGCATACTGATAAAAACATACCTCCAAGAGATCCAAAACCTACCGCAAAACCATTTTGAGTCATTACTGTAGCGCTTTCCGCCATTTCTGCCGCCGGAATATTTCCGTTATATGAACCTGATGTAAGATTTACCATTACCGTTGATACACAAATTAGGAAAGTTGATATAAATACACCTATCATCGCCATAAATCCCTGCTCTGCCGGATGCTTTGTATCAGCAACAGCATGTGAGTG
>DMJQ01000052.1:0-17578 GCA_003457065.1 Clostridiales bacterium | reverse complement strand
GAAAAGCCCTCTGGCAAGCCCAAATCTGACGGTTTGCTGCACTGTAATACCAAGTGCTCCTCCGCCTATTGCCTGCGGAGAAAAAGCACCGATAAAAATACTCTTTACAGCAGGAATGAAATTTCCCAGGTTAATAAATATTATAACTAAACTTGCAACTATATAAGTTAATGCCATAATCGGAACAACGGTTTCCGCAAAAGAAGCAATCCTTTTCATTCCGCCCATCAATATAAGCGCTACTACTATTGTAAGACCAACTGTAACTGAAACCAACGGNNCGCTTCACTGAAAATTGTAGACATCCCAAAAAATGCCGATACTAACATCCAGAAAGCGGCACCGGGACCTCCTGCCCCTATTGCTGTTGCTACTCCGACTATATTACCTGTTCCGACCTGAGCTGCCACGGCAGTTGATAAAGCCTGAAAGGGCGTCATCTTACCTCCTTCTGCCTCTTCCTTATTGATTATACCCTTAATCATTTTCTTCATCGCAGGACCCAATCTTGTAAATTGCGGAAATTTTAGTTTTATCGTCATAAAAACTCCTACTCCGATAAGTCCAACCACCAATACATAATTCCACAAAATGTTATTCATAAAATAGACAAATTCTTTAAACATGTTAATAAATCATCCTTCCGTTTTAATCTTATCAGTTAATATTTTAGATAATTACAAATTGCCGCTTCGAAATTCCCGGGGTATAAACGCTTTCCTTTACGCATTCGTAATTATTAAAATATTTAACTTATAATACGGGGATGATTATATCCGACAATCTTCAAATACCTGAGCAAAGTTTCAAATGGCTACAAATTTTTTTGTGTTTTTTAATAAATACTAATCAATTTTCTTGCTGCAGGTCATTTTATTGCATCATGCCATAATAAACTAACCCGTCGATAAATTTCTTTATATTCACTTTTCCTCTTCTTTTTGATTTTCCTCTGATGAAATCCATCTCTATTTTCAGCTGTTCAAAATTATATAATCCATTAGAGTATTCTGTAAATATTTCATTCATGTAATCTTCTATCCCTAAGTTTGCCAGATTAATCATCCCGATGGTCGCTGTTCTCCTGATTCTTTGCTCCATGGTTTTAGGATTATCCGCAAAAATGCTACAAATTTCTCTGACTGTAAAGTCTGCCATCGTCTGATTCTTATCAATTAAGTACTTGGCAATATTCAATATGTCCTGGCTTCCTGCCTCTCCCATTATACCGATTCTCTGCATCACCCTGTGTATTCCAGACATATCATTCTTGGCATCATTTTCCTTGGAATCATCAACATCCGAAAATATGCTTTGTATCTGGTTTAATTTCTTATTAATCTCAATCTTTTCAATTACCTTGTTGATTACTGCCTGTACCTCAATGGCATCAATCGGTTTTGAGATATAGTATTCAACTCCGCTCTGGTAAGCTTTAGCAATCATGTCTTTAGATGATACCTGTGAAATCATAATATATTGTATATCCGGATTCATGACTTTTGCATCTCTAACTAAGCTGATTCCGTCCTTTCCCGGCATCAGCAAATCAACTAATACAATATCCGGCTGCAGTAATTTTATTTCTTCCATAGCTTTTATTCCGTTCTCAGCTGTGCCTATTACATCCCCTAATTCTCTGTCTGTTATTATTTTTTCAAGAATTGTAATGATATTAAAGTCATCCTCAACTATATATATGTTCATCTCTCTCTTTCCTCCAATATTTTTTTTGGAATAGATACGCGAAAAGCGGTTTCTTTTCCTTCTACGGAACTGACACTTACTTTCCCGCCAAGCTGATCTTCTACTATATATTTGACTAAACTCAATCCGAGGCCCCTGTTTACTTCACCTGTACTGTAATTTATTTTAGTTGAAAAACCCGGAGAAAAAATATGTTTTAACGTTTCTTTATTTATTCCGCCGTAATTGTCAGATACTATGAAATTGTGCTGTTCTTCATCTGCCTCATGCCTGACAATAATCTCGGATCCCTTTCTGTTTTCCGGAATTGCCTCTATACTATTCATAATCAGATTCCTGAATACGGACATAATATAGTAGTGTTTAGAAATATAAAAATTTTTTCCTGTTTCAAATATGAGCCTTATATCCTTACCTGTACTTTTTATCTCACGGTTCATTGCTTCAGAAAGTATGCTGATAATGTTTTTAAAGTCCATACTTTTATCTTTGAGTTCGTTTTCCGTAATTTCCCTGACTCCCCTGATTATCAGTCCATTCTCCTTTTTAATCTCATGAATCTCTCTGGCGATAGTCAGTGCTCTGTTACCCCAGCTTTCTCTGTCCTCATCGACATTTATTTTTTCATACAGCTCATAGGACTCTGACATGACATTTTCTACAAGCTCCATGCTTTTTTCCATCCAGTACATTTCTGACCTTAATTGAGATGTCAGCCACAAAAGTTTTTTATACCTGTCTTCATGTTCTTCTTTTATGAGAAGCATTCTGTAATATTTAATTCCGTTGAGTATAAGCCATACTACGGCAGAACGCACCACACTTACAATAATCAATGTAATGCTGATTTCTTTTACTGAAGGAAATACATCTGTTGAATACCTCAGAAGCACCTCTATATAATTCGAACAAAAGTCACTGATAACCATAATTAAGAAAACAAAGTTTATATTGTCTTCATTTTTTTTATTTAGCAATAAGTAAATGATAGGATAAATTATATAGAACACAATTTCCTGCTGATATGAAATTATTACGTCATTAATATGTCCTTCTGAAATATAATAAACCGCCAGTCTCAATAAATATATCATTATGCCTGACAATATGCCTGTAGGAATCGGCTTTAACTCTTTATGNNCTAATCCGAAACTGGCTTGAGATGCCAATGCAACCGCACATGAAACAAAAAACATTTTTTTATACCTTTTCAAAACAAATTACCTCGCTTATGCTGATTTAGTGTCTTAATCAGTTAAATTCTGCTAATGTTTACGTTTTTATAATGATACCACAAATTAAGACAGACAAAAAGAAATATAATTTGAAATAAACTTGCACTCAACTGTTAAGATCCTAACATAAAAGGGGTGCGGCAACTTTTCGTTGCTGCATCCCCTTTTAATTACTTGCTTAATTGCATGTTCTCGATCTGTTTGCCTGTTTTCTTCTTTCCATTTCAGTCAGATATCTTTTTCTTAATCTGATACTGTCAGGAGTAACTTCAACAAGCTCGTCGTCGTTTATAAATTCCAGAGCCGTTTCCAATGTCATAACTCTTGGCGGTGTCAGTTTGATTGATTCGTCTGCTGATGAAGATCTGGTATTGGACTGCTTTTTCGCTTTACACGGATTTACCGTAATGTCCTCGCCTCTTGCGCACATTCCGATAATCATTCCTTCATACACCTTTTCGCCAGGTCCTATGAACAATGTTCCTCTGCTTTCAAGGTTATTCAGCGAATATGCGATAGCTTCTCCCTCATCGTTTGAAATCAGCACTCCATTAAGTCTTTGAGGAATTTCTCCTTTAAATTTTTCATAATGATCAAATGTTCTGACAATTGTTCCTTCGCCTCTTGTATCGTTAATAAGCTCTGTACGATATCCAAGAAGACCTCTTGTAGGAACCATGTATTCAACCCTTACATAATTTCCGTCAGGAACCATGGATGTCATAACGCCTTTTCTAATATTAAGCTTTGAAATTACAGAACCTGAATATATTTCCGGCACGTTTACCATTACTCTTTCAATAGGCTCCATAACAACGCCATCTATTTTTTTAAGAATAACTTCAGGTCTTGAAACCGAAACCTCATAACCTTCTCTTCTCATATTTTCAAGAAGTATTGAGAGGTGAAGCTCTCCCCTTCCGGATACTCTGTATCCGTCAATTGCATCTTCCAATGGCTCAACCTTTAATCCCACATTAATTTCAAGTTCTTTTTCAAGTCTTGATTTTAGATGTCGTGTAGTTACATATTTTCCTGACATACCAACAAAAGGTGATGTGTTGATTAAAAAGTTCATCGACATGGTCGGTTCTTCTATTTTGATTGTTTCCATAGGATTTACCTTGTTTTCCGTACAAATTGTATCTCCTATAGAAATATCTGAAATTCCTGCCACCACAACAATATCTCCGCTGCAGGCTTCTTTAACACTCACTCTGTTAAGTCCCTGATAGACAAATATACTGGATATTTTTTGTTTTTCAACTGTTCCGTCATGCTTAGCTACAGATACGGTCTGGCCTTCTCTTATTGTTCCTGCCGTTACCCTTCCGACACCAAGCCCNNTCGTATGCGAGAGAGGATATCTGCATCTGCAAATCTTCATCATCTCTGTCCGGATATGGCTGCACATGGTTGACGATCGTTTCAAACAACGGATTAATGTTATCGTTCGGTTCATCAAGCTCATACTGAACAATGCCTTGTTTTGCAACACCGTACAGTATTGGAAAATCCAATTGTTCTTCTGTGGCATTAAGCTCCACAAACAAATCAAATACCATATCTACGACTTCTTCTGCCCTGTGGTTTTTCTTGTCAATTTTATTAATTAACAAAATCGGTTTGAGTCCTATGGCAAGTGATTTTTGAAGGACGAATCTTGTCTGAGGCATCGGTCCTTCAATTGAGTCAACGAGCAATATAACTGTATCAACAGTCTTCATGATACGCTCAACTTCTGATGAGAAGTCGGCATGCCCCGGTGTATCCACTATGTTTATTTTATAATCTCCATGCATTACTGAGCAGTTCTTTGAATAAATTGTTATTCCTCTTTCACGCTCAATAGCATTTGAATCCATTACCTGATTCATTACTTCCTGGTTTTCTCTAAAAACCCCGCTCTGTTGCAGAAAGGCATCTACTAATGTGGACTTTCCTGCATCAACGTGAGCTATAACTGCTATATTTATTATCTTATTCTTCATATTTACCTTCCTCTTTTTTTCCACAGATTAGTTTATTCTTTCTGTTGACATTTTGCAAGTTTTTTTTATTATACTCTACAACTTTTTAAGTTTATTTAAAATATAAGAATCACCGGAAACAAAATAGGACGCATAAGATTAAGCGTCCCTCAAGCTATTTGCAAGCCGGCAAATGTCATCCCGAGGTAACCGAAGATCTCAAATCTTAAATGTGAGATTCCGGCTTCAACATAATGACAGATGAGGCATGCAATTACAGATAAGAATTATTAAGCTGTGCTGTTTTACATTACTTTATCGTTTCTGTATACGACTTTACCGTCTATGATTGTCATTGCTGTTTCATAATCTACGTCTAACAGCGGATTTCCTTTGAATATAGCTATATCCGCATCCTTACCGGTCTCAATGCTTCCGACTCTGTCTGAAATTCCTGCGATTTCTGCAGGATTAACAGTTATTGCTTTCCATGCTTCATTTTCAGGCAGTCCGGCCTTTACAGCCATTCCTGCACACATACCTATGTGTTGAATCGGTATAACATTAGAATCGGTTATTATCGCAATTTTTATACCCGCATCAAATAAAATTTTGGGCGTTTCAAAGCTTTTGTTTTTAAGTTCATACTTAGAGCGTGAGCCAAAAGTAGGACCTATCAAACAAGGCTTTCCTGCTTTTTTTAATTCATCAACAATCAGATGCCCTTCCGTGCAGTGATCCAGAGTAATATCCAAATCAAATTCCTTAGCAATTCTCAGTGCCGTGAAAATGTCATCAGCTCTGTGCGCGTGAGCCTTCAAAGGAATCTCTTTTCTCATTACAGGCAGCAACGCTTCAAGTTTCATGTCAAAATCAGGTTTTTTGTCTGGATCGTCCTTTGATGCTTCCAAATCCTCTTTGTACTGCTTTGCTTCAAATAATGTTTCTCTAAGCAATGCGGCAATTGCCATTCTTGTAACAGGAGACTTATGCTGTTCGTCATAAACTCTTTTCGGGTTTTCACCGAAAGCAATTTTCATTGCAACAGGATCTTTAATGACCATGTCATCAACTCTCCTGCCGTAAGTCTTCATTGCAAGGAATGTTCCGCCTATTACATTTGCACTCCCAGGTCCTGTTACCGCTGAGGTAACACCGCCTTCAATCGCATCCACGAAACTTTGATCCATAGGGTTAATTGCATCTATTGCTCTTAATTGAGGTGTTATGGGCTCAGTGTCTTCGTTTCCGTCTTCACCTTCGAATCCGATGCCTTCTTCCCACATGCCTATGTGACAGTGGCAGTCGATCAATCCAGGTGTTACCAAGCAGCCTTCCGCATCAATAACTTCCGCATCTTCGGGTATTTCCAGATCTTTTCCTACAGCTTTAATTTTTCCTTCTTCAATGATTACCTGCCCGTTCGCTATATCGTCGCCGGCCATGGTTTTAATAAAGCCATTCTTAATTACTATCATATCTCCTCCACATGAAACGAATATTTAATTAATTCTATTTTGGTATAAAACCAACCTTTTTATAAACCTTTCTGAGAGTCTTTCGTGCGGCTGCTTCAGCCTTTTCAGCTCCGTATGAATAAATTTCCTGCAAATAATCCTTGTTTTTAAGCAAGTAATCTATTCTTTCCTGAATAGGTCTCACCTCACCGATTATAACTTCTGCCAAATCATCTTTAAACTGCGCATATCCTTTACCTTCATATGAGGCTACAATTTCATCAGTTGTTTTGTCTGTGATTTTGGAGTAAATGTTTATCAGGTTCTTTACACCCGGCTGGTCGTCATTAAATCTTACGACACCTTCGGAATCTGTTACGGCTCTTTTCAATTTTCTTCTTATTGTATCCAGATCATCCATAAGAATTATAAATGCATTTTCATGAGAATCAGATTTTGACATTTTGCTTGAAGGGTCCTGAAGGCTCATTATTTTTGCTCCGTCCTTAGAAATAAAGGCTTCCGGAACCTTAAATGTCTCACTATAACGGTTGTTAAACCTTTGTGCGATATCCCTTGTAATTTCAAGGTGCTGTCTTTGGTCTTCTCCAACAGGAACAAGGTCAGCCTGGTAAAGAAGTATGTCGGCTGCCATCAATACTGGATATGTGAACAAACCCGCAGGTATAGAACTGCTTTCGAGTCTCTTTGTTTTATCCTTAAACTGCGTCATCCTTCCCAGTTCACCGAAATATGTCAAGCAATTTAATACCCAGCCTAATTCAGCGTGTGCCGATACATGAGACTGTATGAATAAAGTAACCTGTTTTGGGTCCAGTCCTGCCGCAATATAGTTGGCAAGAACTTCAAGAGTGTTTTTTCTCAGATCTTTAGGTTCTTTAGGCACTGTAATAGCATGCATATCAACTACACAATAATAGCAATCATATTCGCTTTGCAGCTTTACCCAGTTTTTAAGCGCTCCCAGATAGTTGCCCAGAGTAAGTGATCCTGACGGCTGCATTCCGCTGAATATTACTTTTTTATTCTCCATTAAAACCTCCATATAATATAAAAAGAGCTTTCCGACCCATAAGAACGATAAAGCTCGTAAAAGTCTATTTTTGATTATACTACAGTCAAATTTATTTGTCAAAATTTTCAGGCAGAAGCTCTAATAATATAATTAATAGGATATTTCTCCTAAAACTGTTCTCGTTTTCATCGGCTGTGTGCAATTAAATACATGTTCTTGTTTATGGCAATCCTTTTTACATAAAAAGTAATATTTTGTCAGAAACCTTAAAGTCCGGTTTTTTGATTGATATAATTCTGCTACTGTATTATAATAATACGGCATAAATATTGGCTTTTACTATTGATTATTTATGAATCTCTGTTACAAAAATAAAGACAAAAGAGGATCTAAATGAATTTTATACTATATTATGTTTTAATCATACTTATTATAGCTGTTTCGCTGATTATATCAAATATAAAATCAAATATAAAACTGAAATCAACGCTCACAAGTTCTTTCGGCAAAGTACCTGAACAGAAAAAATGCGAATTTGAAAGCATTGGAAGCTATCACCGATATAAGAAAAAACATCTCGGCAATTCTGAAACAATAGACAGTATTACCTGGGATGATCTGGATATGAATCTGGTTTTTAAACGCATCAACACCAGCCTTACATCTGTAGGTGAAGAATACATGTATGACACACTTCATCAGGTACAAAACAATGAAGATATCCTTTTAAAAAGAGAACGCCTTATTACCTTTTTAGATAATAATCCTGACGACAGGCTTAAACTGCAGATGGATCTGGCTAAATCAGGGAAACATAACTACAATGGCATTGCTTCCTTTATTTTTGAGCCAAGTACGAAATCATTGAAGTACAGCATGCTGTACAATATTCTGACTATTATACCCATAATATGTATAATTACAGCGTTCTTTAACATGCAGGTTGGTATTTTATGTTTAATTCTTTCCGGCATATTAAACGGTTTTGTATATTACGGAACAAAAGCAAAAATAGAGAGCGAGCTTTCCGCCATCAGATACTTTTCATCCATATTGCAGTGTTTGAATAAAATATGCAAGCTAAAAAGCTTTGAAACCGCACCATTTTTCGATGAGCTGAAAAAAAGCTTCAATATATTTAAACCTCTGAGAACAAAACTATCAAATATCCTACAGAATGATTTCTCAGACATGGCTGTTTTTGCGGAATATATAAAAATTATATTTCTTGTTGATATCCGAAATTACAACAAGGCAATCGGCATGATCTCAAAATATTCTGATAATTTCCACACATTGTATAAATGCATGGGAGAAATCGACATGGCAATTTGCATTCTTTCATTCAGAAAAAGTCTGCCCTTTTATTGCCTGCCTGTTTTCCATAATGAAAACTCGGTATATTTTGAGAACCTGTATCATCCGCTGCTTTCATCACCGGTATCAAACAGCGGAACAATAAACAACGACAGCATCATCACCGGCTCCAATGCCTCAGGAAAGTCCACCTTTATTAAAGCATTGGCAGTCAACGGCATTTTGGCTCAAACAATATATACCTGTGCTGCAAGTAATTTTAAATTAAGACATTCTTTAATAATTACTTCAATGGCAGTTCGCGACAACATTTCAGAGGGAGACAGCTACTTTATAAAAGAAATAAAGTCATTAAAGAGAATATTTGATACTGTTCAGAGCACTCCATGCACATGTTTTGTAGACGAAATATTAAAGGGAACAAATACGATTGAACGTATTGCCGCCTCGTCATCTGTACTTAAATATCTGCATAGCAAAGACTGCCTTTGCATAACAGCTTCTCACGATATTGAGCTGACAAATATATTAAAAGCTGAGTATGATAACTATCATTTCTGCGAACAAATTTCAGATGACGGAATACAATTTGATTACAAACTCAAGCAGGGTCCGTCACAGACCAGAAATGCCATCAAATTGCTGTATTACATGAATTTTGACAGCCAGATAGTCGAAGATGCCGAAACTATGGTAGATAATTTTATTAAATCAAATGAATGGTGAGATTATTTTCCGGCTATTTTAGGTTTAGAACTGCCTTTACTGCTTCATCGTCAAATATTTTTTCGCTTCTGTCTGCTTCTACCTCAATGTCCGGTACTGTCTTGTATTCACAGTTGCATGTTCCATCTGCTGTCAGTCCCATTTGATCAGGAAATCTGAAAATNNGGAAGAAGGCACAATATAGGGTCAAAGCCGATGCCGTCTCCCTGAGTTGTCTTCCCAACAAGGGTTGCAAATCCCGTGTCTTTTGCAAAAACTGCAAAAGCGTCTGCTGAAGAATACACATCTTCATCTATAAGCAGATAAATCTCACCTTTAAACCCCACTGAATATTTAGGTTTATAGTATTTTACACTTTTTGAATAATATTTAAAATTCTGTTTAAGATTTGGAGGTAAGTTAGGCAGATTTTCTTTATCAATATCTGAAATCTTTTTAAGTTTTTTATAGCCGCATCCCTTGATGCATTCAATAAACCGCTCTGAATAGCTTCCTCCCCTGTATACGAAATACCTTGTATCATTAACGGGTTCATTAATAAGCATGGGAACCATGTACTTAGACCAGTATCCGCTGTCTCCACCGCCGTTGCCACGTATGTCAATTATCAGCTTTTCATAATCCTTCACACTTCGGAAAAAATCTCCGATTATTTTTATATCCGACTTAATGTTGAAACTGTTGAACGAACTCACAGACATGTAGGCAGTTTTATTATCCTCCAATATACATGTTTTTACATTGTCCGGAACTACGGCATTTGCAGAAAACGGATGATCGTTTTCGGTAGAAGTCATGGACTCATATCTTTTTACCGCTTTAGGATCAGTCAGTATATTCAGCCATGGAGCCCTGTACTCCGGAACTTTTTCATAAATGCTTTTGCAGTAGGAATAAAAATTTTTATCGAGCATATTTGTATGACAATTGTTAAGTTCATCCAAAACATCATCCAAAGCATAAAAAAATTGCTTATCGTCGTCAGCAGACTTAATTATGGCAATATACTCCGCTTTCTTTGATAACCAATTAATATCGTTTTGTTTTTTATTCACTTCAAAATAAGGATAATTTTCTTCAAGTATCATATACATATACTCAAAATCTTCCAGTTTTTCTTCCTGGGTCAGCTGTATGTCTGCTTCGCTGCTGATATTCGTATTTTTAATACCATGTGCACACCCTGCTAAAATAAAGATTAAGGCAAAAAATACAACAGCAATTGTATTTCTTTTCATCCTGCATCTCATTGAGATCATTTCAAAACCTCCCTATTATTTTTAACCAGGTACTATAATTACATCTATATTTATGATATCATATTAATGCTTCTTTGGCACAGGAATTTTTCTTATTATATAAGTTATTATGCCTAAAAATGCAGACACAAAATATACGAATACTATTTTCAGTGCGATAGAGCTCATTTCATGGGTTCTTACAAAACCGTGTTTCCACAGTTCATTTTCTTTTTTGCTTATGCTGTCTTTGTATTTATAAACCGCGCCATCTGTTGTTTTTATGATTATATAGTTGCCCGTGCTCTGTATGTATACGATTTCATCGACGCACAGCCTGTATATAACACCTTCAATTTTAAAGCTCAGCATGTATTCTTTATATGAAAGCTCATCTTTTATATCCGGAACAATTTTTGAAATTTCCTCACTAAACCTTGATTTCCTTATATAACCGAAGGGATGAACCTCAAATGATTTATAAACCAACTCGTCCTTGCTTGTCACAAAAACAACCAGCAACTTTGGATTCTGTTTTTTAATGATTCCCGCAGCTGCTATTCCGTCTATGTCCGGCATGTCAATATCAAGAAAAATTATGTCAAAGCTGCCTGTTCTGTTTGAAACCAGCAATAACTTCGGAACACTGAATGTGCTTGTTTCTGCCTTCTCCCTGCTTTTGCAAATTCTTTTTTAATCACTTCCGCCATTTGAACAAGTATGCGCTCGTCATCATCGCAAACGGCTATCCTGTAACTGTACATTCCAACGCCACCTCGCATTACGTTTTCATTACGTTTTCCGTCTGCCGGCACAAATTTAATCATCTGATTTTGCCTATATTTTAATCCAAACCATTGTTTTAATGTTTTAATTATTGTGCCTTAATATATGTTCATTTTTTCATTCATTACTATTATATTCCCTTATTTAGGCATTTTCAACAATTTTTGATAACTGCATGTTTCTTCATTCAAAAAATTATTTATAATATTCCCTTGCTTTTAAAGCCGGTTAAATGTAAAATAAACTTTAATACTTACATTTTTAAATATTAAAAAAACAAATAATTAACCAGCAGAAAAGGAAGGACATAACATGCGTAAAAAATTATCTTTTTCATCAAATGTACTCATAGGCTCGATGCTGTTCGGATTATTCTTTGGTGCCGGCAATTTAATTTTCCCTGTTCATATGGGACAGGAAGCCGGAGCAAATATCCTGCCTGCAACAATAGGTTTCTTAATCACGGGAGTGGGGCTTCCGTTTTTAGGAGTAGTGGCCATCGGCACATCCAAAAGTGAAGGTCTGTTTGATTTGTCAAGCAGGGTTCATCCTGTTTACGGATACATAATGACCATACTTTTATATCTTACCATAGGACCATTTTTTGCACTGCCGAGAACGGGAACGGTGTCTTTTGAAATCGGTCTTGCGCCATATATAGCAGCCGAATATCAGGCCGTGGCACTGGCAGTATTTACAATATTGTTTTTCGGAGCTGCTTTGTTCTTTTCCATGCACCCGAACAAAATACTGGTTTGGGTAGGTAAAGTTTTAAATCCCTTATTTCTTGTATTTTTAGGATTTTTAATCGTAATAAGTTTCTTAAGACCGATGGGAAATATCAGCTCGGCGCCCATAAACGAAATGTATGCCACAGCACCGTTTTTCAAGGGATTCACGGAAGGATACAACACTATGGATGCACTGGCATCACTTGCTTTTGGCATAATTGTTGTTCGAAGCATAAAAGATCTTGGAATCGAAGAGCCTGGCAACATTGCACTGCACACGGTAAAGGCAGGAATAGTCAGCATAATACTCATGTCGGTAATTTACACAAGCCTTTCGTATATTGGCACAACAAGCATCTCTCAATTTGAGATGTCTTCCAACGGCGGCATTTCACTGGCACAGATTTCACGTTACTATTTCGGGAATTTCGGCAGCATTTTGCTGGCACTTATTATAACCATAGGCTGCCTAAAAACAGCGATAGGTTTAATTACCGCCTGCTCGGAAACTTTTAGGGAGATGTTCCCGAAAACATTCAGCTACAAAGTATACGTAGTCATATTTACCGTGTTTGCATGCTTTGCCGCAAACCTCGGACTGACACAGCTTATTTCTCTTTCTATTCCTATATTAATGTTTTTATATCCGCTGGCAATTGCAATAATCATATTGGGATTGCTATCACCGCTTTTTAAGGATCGACAAGTTGTATATGTGACAACCTCCGCGTTTACACTTCTTGTGAGCATTGCCGACATGCTGAACGCAATGCCCGAAAGCATAAAAAGCCGTGAAACCATACAGGTAATTCTCGGTTTTTATAAAAATAGTCTACCGTTTTTTGAACTGGGAATGGGATGGGTTATACCGATGATGGCTGGACTGGCAATCGGACTGATGATTTCGGCAGTTACAAAACCTCATGATAAGCTGGTAGACATAAAGCGTTAAAGTTACCAGGACTTGTCTTTGCAGGCAATGTATTACTAAAAGTAATGCATTGCCTTTATATATGAAATGTTTTTATTATACATAAACCTGCATATCTGTTATACTAACAGTTGTGCAGGTTTTTAATACTGTGCAAATAAACTAAGAGGTGAGAAATGAAAAGGTTTTATAGCATCTTATGTATTGTTTTAATGCNNTAATGCTTGCCTTTGTTCTGGCAGGCTGCAGCAGTCGGCCTTCAAGCAGTGATCCTACAGAAACAGGGCAGCCTGAACAAAATGCGGACAAGGAGTCTGTAAATTCTGATGAATTTAAAACGCAGATAATGTTTAACGGCTCATCAACACTTGCCCCGGTTATTGCTTCAATTTCTACGAATTTCATTGAAGAATTTGTAACATGGAATAAGGTTGATGCTTCTTATCCTGAAGAAAACATTGCCATATATGTTTCTGCCGGCGGTTCAGGCCAGGGCGTCAAATCTGTTATTGACGGAACCAGCGACTTTGGTATGGTTGCACGAAGCGTTAAGGACACAGAAAAGGAAAAACTTCCGGAACTCAAGGAATTTAAGGTTGGAATAGATGCACTGACTATCGGTGTGAATCCCAAAAATCCTGTTCTCGAAGTCAAGTACAATCTGTCGGTTGAAGAAATAGTTAAAATCTTCTCAGGAGAATACAAAACGTGGAAAGATCTGGATTCATCTCTTCCTGACAAGGAAATCATAGTTGTAACCAGAGATATAGGCGGTGGTGCACATGAAGTATTTCAATCCAAAATAATGGGTGATGTGCAGGTGAAAGCTGACGCTATTCAGGCTCCGTCAATGGGAGCACTCGTAACTAAAATAATAGAAAACGAATATGCAATAGGATATGCTTCCTTTGGAATAGTCAATCAGAATGCCGGAAAAGTTTCTACTTTGAAAGTTGACGGTGTTGAGGCAACAAAGGAAAACATTGTATCCGGCTCATACATAATACAAAGGCCTCTTATTACCATAACAAACGGAGAGCTTACAGCACCGGAGCAATCATTTATCGACTACATGATGAGTGACGAAGGTCTGTCTGTTGTTGAAGCTATGGGATTTGTCCCGGCAAAATAATAATTGTTCAGACTTTTGGCAAGCCAAAAGTCTGAATGCCATTTATGGAGATATCATGAAAAATATTAAAGAGAATATATTTTATTTTATTACTGCCACAGGAGCTTTTTTATCCGGTATACTGGTTCTTGTGGTATTTTTTTATATTTTTAAGGAGAGTATTCCGTTTCTTAAAGAAGTAGGCTGGAATGATTTCCTTCTCGGAGATACGTGGAGTCCCATGAGCGAAAAAGCCCAATATTCTTTTCTTCCTATGATACTGGCAACACTGTACGTGTCATTTATGGCTTCCGCCATAGCCGTGATAATGGGAACAGGCTGCGGACTTTTTCTTACATTTTGTGTAAAAGAAAAATATTCAAAGATTATTTTATCGTTCATTGATATGCTTGCGGGAATCCCTTCGGTTATCTTCGGTTTTCTCGGACTTGTGCTGCTGGTCAAATTAATGGAAACACATTTGGGCATGGTTTCGGGAGAAAGTGTGCTGGCAGGAGGGCTGCTATTGTCAGTCATGCTTTTTCCATATGTGGTTACGGGCTGCGCCGAAACATTTGTAATTTTAAAAGACAAATATCTTGTACCTTCAACGTCTCTCGGTGTATCCAAGTGGTACTGCATAAGAAGGATAATACTTCCGGCAGCATGCGGAAGTATATTTGTCAACATGCTGCTGGCTCTTAGCAGAGCTTTAGGCGAAACAATGGCCGTCATGATGGTTATGGGAAACTCTCCTGTTTTCCCCAGACTTTTGGGAAGAGCGGAGACAATACCTTCACTGATAGCTTTGGAGATGGGTACCGCAACCTATAATAGCATTCATTACTCTGCCCTGTATGCGGGAGGGCTGATACTTGTGATTTTGATTACAATCATTCAGGCCGCAGCATACCGGCTGAAAAAGATAATGAGCAGGGGTGATGAAAGTGAAAATTAAAGACCTCATTTTAAAATTATGGATATTATTGTCCGGTATTTTAATATCAGTGATTACATTCGGAATATTTATATACCTGCTTTACAAAGGCGCAAAGGTAATGTCTTTCAGCTTTGTTTTCGATACTCCCAAGGGCATACCTCTCGGAACTGAGGGCGGTATATTTCCTGCGATTGCAGGATCACTTCTGTCAGGACTTATATCGGGGATTTCAGCAGGATTTCTGAGTCTGTGCACATCGGTTTATCTTGTTTTTTACTGCGAAAATCAAAAAATAAAAAGCATCATATTAATTGCTCTGCAGTGCCTTGCCGGAATCCCATCAGTTGTAATAGGGCTGTTCGGATATACAGTATTTATAGTTAATTTCGGATTTGAAAGGAGCCTCATAAGTGCATCACTAACTCTCATGGTCATGATAATTCCCTTTATATCTATACGAATGAAAAAGGCTCTGGAAGAAACATCGTCGGAACAGTTCATATCTTCACTGAGTCTCGGAGTGACCAAGGGGTACACCATAATGCACATGGTAATTCCAAATTCATTAAAAAACATAATGACATCCGTAGGGCTTGGAACTGTATTTGCCATGGGTGCCACGGCTCCGGTAATGTTTACGGGAGCTGTTATAATAGCAGGAGTTCCAAAAAAGCTGTCCGATCCTATTATGTCCCTTCCATATCATCTGTATGTGCTGGTCAATGAGGGTTTGTCCGCAGATATGGCCTACGGTACTGCATTTGTACTGATTTCTATCGTGTTGGCAATTAATTTAATATGCCACTTCGCAGACTATTTCAACGGAGGTGCGAAATGAACAATTGCATTTTAAAAACAGAAGACCTGAGCGTAAATTACGGCAGGAAACAGATACTTCACCATATAAACATGGAATTTGAGCAAAACAAAATAACTGCGGTCATCGGACCCTCAGGCTGCGGAAAATCAACTCTGCTGAAAGCATTAAACAGAACAGTCGAAGAATACGGCGGAAAAATAAACGGAAAGATTTTTTTAAGCGATGAGGACACGGACGATATCCCGTTCAACCGGCTCAGAAAGTCCATCGGAATGGTGTTTCAGACTCCTGTTGTCTTTCCGTTTTCAATATATAAAAACATGACCTATGCTCCAATATATTACGGCGAAAAGAACAAGGCAAAGCTAAATGAAATAGTGACAGCAAATCTGATAAAATCAGGACTTTACAACGAGGTTAAGGATGACTTAAAAATGCCCGCATCGAGATTGTCCGGGGGTCAGCAGCAGCGTTTGGCTATCGCAAGGTGCCTCACGGTGAATCCGAAAATAATTCTGCTGGATGAACCGTGTTCAGCTCTCGACATAAGGAATACGGCACATATCGAAAAAATGCTTCGTGAGCTGAAAGACGAATATACCGTAATAATCGTGACTCACAATCTGGCACAGGCAAAACGCATTGCCGACTTCGTCATATTCATGGATGAAGGAAAAATTGTTGAAACCGGCACTCCCGGGGATATATTTAACAAGCCTGGTGATTTAAGAACAAAAGAATATATAAAGTACATGACAGATTAAAGTACGTAATAAAAAAATCAATGCGGGAACTCAGCAATTGAATTTCCCGCATCTAACTTTCGTATTATATCTGCACATTACAGACAATCTTTGCTACATACAACTTTCAGAAGCTTCTTCTTTTTCTTGTCTCTTCAGCTGGTAATATCCTGCCACAGAAACCGCCAGCGCACTCAGCGCATCTACAATTATGTCTTTCATTGTATCAGCGAGAGCTTCTCTTCCCACCAGGGGCACTCCGCTTTCAAGTGTATGTTTCTGCATATTAAGAGACAACAGACCGTCAAAGGTGTATTCATATATCTCCCATACTGCACCTGCTGCCAATGCAAAGCAGAAAGCAAACATTGCGACGAAAAACGGACTCAGATGCATGTGTATGTGCTGTGAATCGTTTAAAAAACTTACAAGCGAAAACCCGAGCGCACCAAGCATAGCACCACTGAAGGCATGTAAAATCGTATCCCAGTATGGTANNTACACTACTTCCATTTTATTTGGTATGTCTATTGAAAACCTGTGCTCAATTATGGACGGAATCATCATTACGATCAGTCCCAAAAGACACTGTAAAAGCATCAAAACGTAGTCGCTTTTGACTTTTACATATAAATCCGTATCCACGGGCTGTCCGGAAGGTGCCATTATTATTCTTACTATTGTATAGCCGATGGATAAAAATAACGTAACAAAAAGAAAGCGGCCTATTAAGTTTTTCCAATTTCTTTTCTTTTTTACACTGCTGTCTTTCATATTGCTCCTCTTGAAAAATTTTATTATGTCATAAGTACAAGCCGCTTATCGGCTTG
>DMJQ01000028.1 GCA_003457065.1 Clostridiales bacterium | reverse complement strand
CATCGAACCGGAGAAATTCAATTGTGACCACACCGTCAACTACCAAACCTATTCCGCCGATGCGGATAAGACCGGCCGCATCCGCTTAATCTCCGGAAAGGACTGCTGTCCCGAAACAGCCTTTCAAGAATTCATGGCAACCAAAAACAGCTTTAAAAAAGCTGACCAAACCATGTTTTATCACTACGACCAAGCCTTTAAGGACGGCGAAACCATTTCACCCAAAACCGCACATGAGATTGCTGTTAAATTTGCGGAGGATAATTACCCCGATTTTGAAGTGATTATCGCCACTCACGTAGATAATGAGCATCTGCACTCCCACTTTATTATTAATTCAGTCAGCTTTAAAACCGGAAAGAAATTGCACCAAGGCCCAAAAACACTACTGAAGCTTCGGGCATACTCCGACCGCATTTGTCAGCAATATGGACTCACTACCCTTGCTCCATACTCAGGCGGTAAATCGAAAAGCCTTGCTTCTCGGGAATACCGTGCCGCCGCCAAGGGGCAGAGTTGGAAATTTTCCTTGATGAACGCAATTGATTTTGCTATGAAAACCAGCGGCACAAAAGCAGATTTTATCAAGAATATGGAGCGAAAAGGCTACGCGGTAAAATGGACAGAGAACAGAAAATATATCACCTATACCTGCCCAAACACCATGTCCTGCCGGGATATCAAGCTCCATGACAACCGCTATTTAAAGGAGATGATGGAGCGTGAATTTGAGCTTAGAAGAATTGAAGCAGCGGAACGTAGGCTCGCAGCCAGTCGAACCGATTCTCCAGCAGCCATTGCAGAACAGCCCGTCTTGTCCTCTGACACAGGAGAAGCTGGACAACCTGTTCTACAATCAAGGGCTGATTTGGGATGGAATCGAGAACTTGGAGAAACAGCAAAAAACCTTACAACAGCAGCTCTACAGCATCAAAACCAAACTGAACAGTCTACCCTCGCAGGCACGGCTGGAGCAAATCAGCAAGAGTTTGTTGCAGATACAGCAGGTGGTGTCACCGGCTGGGAATCAGAAAGAGAAATCTTTTTCTCTGCCGAAGCCGCGCCTACCGCACCTGACATGGACGCCACTATGGATCATCATTCCCTTGACCTTGTTGGCATTGGCGGCAGTGTGGTTCAGCTGGGACGCTCTTTGGAACGGCTGGATAACCCTGTTCCCCTAAAGGATGCCACCACAAAACCGCAGCAGCATACCGGTAAAAAGAGAAAGTTAGCGGTCGGTCAAAAGGAAGATGACCACAGCGGACACGATTTTGAAATGCAGATGTAAAGGAGAAGCGATATGACAAACGAGAAATTAGCAGCACAGCATTATCTGAAAACCAATATCCTCGGCGCTTACGAAACCGCCGATATCATTTGGCAAAGCGACAGCGAGGGCACCTCTCACCGTACCTTTGCAGACAGCTTTGTTTACACAGACGAATCCTCCCATACCATTGAACGGGATATGGNNTTGCGGGATATGGTGGTGGAGGACAGGGTGTTCCGGGTGCATTCCGTGTTCCCCGTAAAAAGCGCCTCTACTCCTACAGAAAAGATACTTTCGGTGATTGAAAACGACCTCGAAAAAGCGCTTAAAAATGTTTGATTCCAGTAGACTTGTGGAACCTGTTGCGGTATGCTTGGGTTACCGTATTCAGTTTGCCACAACAAGAAGGAGGATTTTAACGATGGCAAACAACGAAAAATACACGATACTGTATGGCAGACTGAGCCAAGAGGATGACCGGGAGGGCGAGAGCAACAGCATCCAAAATCAGCGGTTGATTCTTACCAAGTACGCAGAGGAAAAGGGCTTTGGCAATATTCGGTTTCTGTTCGATGACGGGTTCAGTGGAACAAACTTCAACCGCCCTTCGTGGAATGAGATCATGGAGCTGATTGAAAGTGGACAGGTGGAAACCCTGATTGTCAAAGACATGAGCCGCCTCGGTAGGGATTATCTGCAAACAGGATTTCTCATGGAGCACACCTTTCCCAACCACAATGTCCGGTTTATTGCAATCAATGATGCGGTAGACACGCTCTACGGCGATAACGACTTTGCTCCGTTCCGGAACTTATTCAACGATTTTTACGCAAAGGACTGCAGTAAAAAGATTCGGTCGGTGAAGAAAGCACAAGCTGAGCGTGGGGAACGAGTTGGAACAAGACCACCCTATGGGTACAAAAAAGACGAGAGCACTCCCAAAAAGATCGTCCCCGATCCAGAAGCCGCCCAAGTGGTCAAGCACATTTTCAAGCTGTGTGCCGAGGGTAGGGGCCCCAAGCAAATCGCAAGACAGCTCACGGAAGAACAGGCGGTAAATCCAAGTAACTACTATTTTAATCAAACCGGAGTGGCATTGACGAATTTGGATACCACCAGACCGTACCGGTGGATAGGCAGCTCCATCGTCAATATTTTGAACGATGAAACCTATCTCGGACACACGGTCAGCATGAAGCACACCACCGCATCCTACAAAAACAAAAAGCAGATCATCCGCCCGGAATCTGAATGGCTAAGGTTCGAAAACACCCATGAAGCAATTATTACTCAGGATGTTTGGGACATTGCTCACGAGGTGCGAATGNNCGAGAAAAAACATGGAGAATCCCAATCCGTACTCGGGACTTGTCATCTGTGCCGATTGTGGAAAGCCTTTGGTACTACACCGTGCTCACACCATGGACGAGAGCAAAAACAATTTCGCCTGCTCCACCTATAAGAAGTATGGCAAGGAAACCTGCTCCGCTCATTACATCCGGGAAAGCCAGCTTGCGGCGGTGATTTTGGATGACCTGAAGCGTGTCACTCACTTTGCAAGGCAAGACGAAATGCTGTTTGCAGAGTGCATCAACCGCAAAAACACGGCTGATACGAGAAAAGAAATCACTGCGCTGCAAAAGGAACTGGAGACTATGCGAAAAAGGGATTTGGAGCTTACCGCACTTTTCAAACGGCTCTATGAGGACAATGTGCTGGGACGTATACCGGATGAGCACTACCGAACCTTGTCCGATGAGTACACCGCAGAACAGAAAGTCTTACGCGAACGCATACCAAAATCCGAAACCAGAATGGAAAAGCTCAAAAATTCCCTCACCAACGTGGACAGGTTTATTGAAAGGGCGAAAAAGTACACCGACCTTACCGAGCTGACACCGGAATTGATTCGGATGTTTATTGCAAAAGTTGTGGTGGGTGAAAAGGCTGAGAAATACTCCCGTACCGCTCCGCAGGATATTTGGATTCACTATCGTGACATTGGGATGCTGAACGATGTCAAAGAGGAATTTGACATTCCCTCTATGGAAGAATTCTACGGAACTGATGATGAAATAATGTTAGATGACGAGCTGCCAGCCGCAATTTAAAGCATAGCAAAAGGCGGACAGCCGAAACTGTCCGCCTTATACCCCGCATTTTAGGTGGTTCACAAAGTATCTTTATGAACACTCGCCTAAATAGGCAGGCTTTTTTTATTTACAGGATATAAAATAACAGTCTCTTTCAATGTTTATTGCTTACGCCTATTTCATTTTTTAAGTTCCCCTAAGTTAAATAAATAATTATTTCAAAACAGGAGCATATTAAATNNGGCGGTGAATGATGTGCATAAGGATTTTAAATATATCGGGCTGATTATTTTACTTACGATTTTTTCATTTTATATTGAGCCTATCAATACACAAATACTCACGCTTTCGGCTTCTAATGCCCAAAAAGAGCCTGAGGAATTAAAAAAAATAAATATAAACCTTAATAATTCCGCTGTTTCCTATGGTATATGCAATTTATATACCATGGAAAAAAGTAAAATGAGTTCTTCCGAGGCGGATTATTATGCGGTTTCTTTGGGAGCAGATGCCTTTTTAGCAGAAGAGAGTGAAGCATTTATATATTCCCTCAAGGATAATACCCTTAAAATTTATAAAAACGAATGCCGCCTCAGTATAATACCAAATTCCTCTTTAGTATCGGATAAAAAAATATCTTCCGAGGAAGCGCTTAACATAAGCCGTAAATTATATTCCGAATATTTCCCAGAATCAGGCTACGAAGAAGCCCTTGTTTCTGTTGAAAATGAAATTTATAAAATAAGCTTCATAAAAAGGCTTGAAAACATAAGGAATATGGCTTTTATCGATTCCATAAGCCTTAATTTGGACGGCTCTTTAATAAGCATCGACCATTATTTTATAAATTACATTCCTTCCGGAAAGGCAAATACTATAAACATCAATGAGGCTCTTAAAAGGCTTTCGGCTTCTTTTAATTTTGAAAACCTCTCAATTACAAACTATATGCTTGTTTATGTTTATCATAACGGTATAATACAGCCTGCGTATTATTTTAAAGGAATTTTAAATAATGAAGAAAGTTTTGAGGCATATATTCCAGCTTCTAAGGAATAAAGTTTATATTTTATTTACTATTTGTATGTTATTTGTGCATTCTGTATGTTAAAAATTCTTTTTCTGTCATTTTTTAGTGCTATTTGTTGAAATATTTTTATACGAATGATATACTTTCAAATAACCTTGTATAATATTATAAGCCTTTTGGAGGTGTATCTTTTGGAGTATTTGAGCAATAGAAGCACATGGATTTATATTGTAGCTCTTATTTTGTTAGTGACTCTTTTTAGCTTTAAGGTTTACGCCATGCCTGAAGGCCTTGTTTTTACAGATATTAAAGGCCATGAAAACGAAAATATAATAAAAAAATGGTCTGATTTTAACATCATTTCCGGCTATGATAATAATACATTTATGCCGGACCGTTACATAACAAGAGCGGAATTTTCCGTAATAATTGATAATATTCTAAAAAGCACAAATTTCAATAATTATATATACCTGGATGCCTTTCCGGGGGAATGGCATTACATACCTTTAAGCAAAGCGGTTTCCAAAGGAATTCTAAAGCCTTATGAAAACCGTATTTTTCCCATGGAATATATTACGAAAAAAGAAGCCTTAGACGCCATTAAAGCCGCTTTTGGCATATCTTCTTCTAATGAACCTCTTGCAATTAATGAATCCATCACAAGAAGCGGACTCCTCAAAGAACTTGATAATTTAATAGGAAAAATATATTCTTCCCCCGGCTCCTATTCTTTCGATTTCCCTTTGGAAGGTTCAATAATCGTAAACTCCCCGAATGTTTCTCTTAATAATGTACATATAAACGGCAATTTAATTATTACTGAAAGCGCCTCTGCCCTCTCCATAAGCAATGTATCTGCAAACGGTAAAATAATAATTTTAGGAAAAACAAATACGGAGCTTTCCTCTCCAGAGCCGCTGAATATCAATTTTACAGGCCCTGATGGAAATATTTATGTTTACGGCAATTATGCCGATATTTCTCTTTCAGGAAACCTTAATACCCTTGTTCTCAATACCCCTAACTCACGCATTAATCTCTTATCGGGTAAAATAAATTCTATCAATTTAAACGGCAATTCCAATATAAATATTTCAGGCAGTGCTTCCATAAATAAAATCTCATCTTCTTCCCCCCACTCAATTATTTTAAATAATACTGAAAACATCAGTGAAATATCTGAAAACATAAAAATAAGCGGCACCAACAGCAATAAAGCTAAAGAAGAACCGAATAAGCCCTCCATTATATCTTCTTCTGATTCTGAAGATTATAACGAGGACATCCCTTCTCCTTCTAATGAGAACAACCAAAATCCCCCTCATAAAGCAGAAAAGTTTAATATTATCTTCAATGCTAACGGCGGAAAATTTAAAAATAATGCTTCAAAGTTAGAATTTCAATTAGAAATAGATTCTAAGCTTTATTTTTCTATGGTAGGCGAAAGACCTACTAAAAACGGCTTCTCTTTTAAAGGCTGGGCGCTTGAAAAGGATTCTTCGGAAGGCATTGACGATGGTTTTCCTATTTCTTCTGATATTACGCTCTTTGCCGTCTGGGAGAAAATGCCCGATCCCGTTTTTACCGTTTCTTTTGATGCCAACGGCGGCGTATTTGAAGATGATTTGGAAATATTGGATTTTCAACTAAATAAGAATTCTCCCCTTTATTTTTCTATTGCAGACCAAAATCCCACCAAGGGCGGCTTCTCTTTTAAAGGCTGGGCTTTTGAAAGGGATTCTTCGGAAGATATTGACGACGGTTTTCCCGTTTCTTCTGATATTACCCTCTTTGCCATTTGGGAGAAAATGCCTGAGCCCGTTTTTACTGTCTCTTTTGATGCCAACGGCGGTGTATTTGAAGATGATTTAGAAATATTGGATTTTCAATTAAATAAGGATTCTGTGCTTTATTTTTCTATCATAGATAAAAGACCTACGAAGGACGGTTTCTCTTTTAAAGGCTGGGCTTTTGAAAAGGATGCTTCGGAAGGCATTGTCGATGGTTTTTCCATTTCTTCTGATATTATCTTTTTTGCTATTTGGGAGAAAAATAATATAGAAGACGGGTCTTATGCCACTCCCTTTATCATCAATAGCCCTTATGATTTTCTTTCTATAGGTTCCGACACTGGTGAACATGAAGGTTGGAAAATGAACTCCTGCTACAAAATAAATTTTGATATTGATATGGCTGGAATAAATTTCTCTCCCATCGGAAGTAAAGATAAAAAGTTTACCGGAGTACTGATGGGAAATGGTAAAAACATTATAAATATAAGACTTAATAGCAATGAGCTTTATCAAGGCTTATTTTCATATTTGGGAAATAGCGGTGTAATTGAAAACCTAAATATATCTTTTGATGAAATAAAAATATCATCCAGTGGAAGCGGCAATGTGTTTTTCGGGGGAATCGCAGGATATAACGAAGGGAATATAAAAAATTGCCGTGTTGAAATATCCGATTTTAATTCTGAAATAACATATAATTCTAAAACAGCCTTCTACGCCGGCGGAGTCGCAGGAAATAATGCGGGAAATATAGAACACGCTTCAGCCTATTTTAACATTACTTCCGCTTCCGGCAATTCCTATATAGGCGGTATCTCAGGATATTCCTCGGGAAATATTGGGGCCTCTTCTTCTGAATTTAATATTGAAATAACGAAAAAAGGCGGTACGGCGTATACAGGAGGAATAACAGGAAATAATGAATCGATTATTTCAAACTCCTATTCCCGGGGAACACTCAGTATATCTGGAGTAGGAGTAGACAATTTTGCAGGACTTTTGGCAGGCAATAACAACGGAACCATAAAAAATGCCTATACGGAAGGCAATATAATTTCTCAAATAATCAGAACCCGTTCGTGCCTTGGGGCAATTGCAGGGTATAACAATGGAAATATAGAAAATTGCGTAACTATCGCTGAAAAAATATCTTCTGTTTTTATAGATAAATTACATATAAAACGAATAAGCGGATATAATGCTGCATCGAAAGGCCTTTTAAATAATTATGCTCTTAACACTATGATTCTTGAAGTTGAAGGGGAAGCTGTCGATATTACGAGCAATAAAAATGAAGAACATGGCGAAAGCATCAGCATTGAGAGCATTGAAGATAAATCTTTCTTTAACACTATAGGCTGGGATTTTGATATATGGACATGGGATTCAGAAATTAAAAGACCTGTGATTATAGCACATTAAGATTTACAATTTTAAGTAAAGTAGATTAGAATCGAATTATTTTAATCTTTAAATAATCATTTAAGGCTTGTGAGTTTATATCGGGGCATTTACTGTAAGAAGATTCACAAAATTTTCGCGAAATCTTTCAAATCTTTCATTTTAATAAAATGAATCTCAGCAAAATGATTAAAATCTAGGATATTAAAAGAAATGTGTTATATGGTATTTACCGTGAGGCTTATGCTAGGGCGTGTCTGAAAAGTCTAAAACCTAGTTTATAGTAAATTTTTTATAAAGAAGTAACAAAAACCTATCCACTACGGATTCATCGTTATCAAACAAAAAACAAGTTTGATAACGATAAGAAATTGCTCACTTAAAAAGGATTTGCAGGCTTATGCCTGATCTTTTTCCAAGTTCGCGTAGTATAAAAACACGGA
>DMJQ01000192.1 GCA_003457065.1 Clostridiales bacterium | reverse complement strand
TAAGAGCTTCATAATGGATAAAGATGTAACACTTTTTCCGCTTCCCGATTCTCCGACTATACCTATGGATTCTCCTTTTTCAACATCAAAACTTATGCCTCTTATTGCTTTTACTTCGCCTAAGTGAGTGAAAAAAGATGTTCGCAGATCTTTGACTTCCAATAATTTTTCCGACATTTTTTACACCTCACTTTACTTTCTTTGTTTAGGGTCAAGAGCATCTCTCAGACCGTCACTGAATAAATTAAATGCCAATATTGTGATTGATATCGCAAAAGCCGGCAGGAACAGCTGGTACGGGTATGTCATGTATGTCAACAATGCATCGTTGCAAAGTGAACCCCATGATGCCTGCGGAGCTGATACTCCAAGTCCGACGAAGCTTAAAAATGCTTCGGTAAATATGGCACTTGGTATCTGCATTGTTGCCGATACCATTATCGGTCCCATCATGTTAGGGATCAAATGCCTGAACATTATTCTGCTTGTGGTTGCTCCCAATGATTGTGCAGCCAAAACAAATTCCTGTTCCTTAAGTCCTAAAACCTGTCCTCTGACAAGTCTTGCCATAGAGAGCCAGTATGTTATACTCAAGGCAACTATAATCGGCATCATTCCGCTTCCCATAACAACCATCAGAAGTATTACATAAAGCAGTGTAGGTATTGCACTGATTACGTCGACAATACGCATCATTATATTATCGGTTCTGCCTNNTAACCTGAAATACCTCCGTACAGTACTCCAATTATAAAGTTAACAAATGCCGCAACGAAACCTACAATTAAAGAAATACGACCGCCGTGCAGCAATCTTATAAACATATCTCTTCCCAAGTTATCTGTTCCGAGGATATAAGTTTTGTTACGTACTCTGTCCACAGAAGTCAGCTCTTTGCCTGAGGCTGTAATTTCGACTTTTTTCGCATTATCCAGATTAAACTTTGCCTCTGTAAGATCTATTGAAGGATCCTTTTTAGCTTGTCTTTCCAGTTTAATATATTCTTGTTTTGCATTAAAGTAAGGGCTGTAATCAACAATAACTTCCTGTCCGTCAAAATCATAAATGTATTTTTTGTTCGCAGTGTCATCCTTAACAAGAGGATGTTTTTTAAGCAACGTACCGTCCTGTGTAACATCTATCAGGTAATATTCGCCGTTCATATAGAAATAGTTTCCGTTAATTTCATATATGTCCAGTGATAAGCCGATGTTGGCAAAATCCAATATTTGATCTTCGTATGTTATCGGATAAAACATTGGTACAAATACGCATGCTAAAATAACGAGCACTATTACTGCCAGCGATATCATCGCCACCTTGTTTTGTTTTAATCTTCTTANNAGGAGACATTTTTAAATTATTTTCCATCTGCTATTTCCTCCTAATCATATTTTATGCGCGGATCTATAAATACATAAAGTATGTCCACCAATAGAGTTGCGATAACTATGAAAATACCGAAAAATACCGTAATCCCCATTATAAGGGTGTAATCCCTGTTGGTTATACTCGTGGTAAACAAAGAACCGATTCCGGCAATACCGAATACTTTCTCAACAACAAATGATCCGGTAATCAATCCTGCTATCATAGGTCCCAAATAAGTAACAACAGGTATCAATGCATTTCTCAACGCATGTTTAATTATTACGACACCTTCGGACAATCCCTTTGCCCTTGCAGTTCTTATGTAGTCCTGCTGCAGAACATCCAATACCGAAGTCCTCGTCAGTCTTGTCACATAGGCAAGTGAAAACATACCTATGCATAGAACCGGCCCGAGGTAATGCTTCCATGTACCGGCACCAAATGAAGGCACCCAGCCAAGTTTTCTGTTGAAAACATAAAGGAACAACGTTGCAAACACGAAACTCGGAATTGTTGCTCCCAGTGTAGATATAATCATCATTATTCTGTCGGGGATTTTATTTTGCTTCAACGCCGATATAATTCCGAACGCAATACCCACAACTATAATAAATAAAGATGACCACGCACCGATTTTTAAAGAATATGGAAATCCGTCCGCAATTATTTTATTTGTGGTCAGGCCAAGCTTCTGGAAAGAAACACCGAAATCTCCATGCATATAATTCTTTAAATAAGTAAAATATTGCTCAACTTTAGGCTTGTCTAATCCATACTTCGCCCTGACCGCCGCTTCAACCTCCGGCTGCAAAGCCTTTCCCATTGACAGGGGGTCTCCGGGTATGCTGTTCATTAAAATAAAGGTCAAAGTCAAAATAAACCATATAGTAATTATCGCTGAAATAATTCTTTTTACTATATATTTTACCACTTTTATTACTCCTCTCTTAGCTAAATGTGTAGGTAATTATAACATAAAAGTTCATACATTTCAATATATTTATTTATATGTTTCAAATGTTTATTTATTAAATGAAATCGTTTGTTACAATAATGCAAACGCATTCTTTTCGCTGGCATGCTCCACTATTTTCATGTGTTAAAAATTTAATTTGTTGTATCTATATGCATTTGTTCTCAAGAAAAGATGTAAAGCAAGCATTTTTTTCACAAGCAAATAAGGCTTTTTGTAACTATAATAAAAACAACGCTTGCTTTCATTAACCAATATGACTCTATTTAATTCTTTTTAATATATGACACAGTAAATTATAAACATCTTCTACAGACTTAATGTCCACATGTTCATTCGGAGTATGTACGTCAAAAGCGTCAGGTCCCATGGATATGGCATCCAGATCTTTTATTTTTTCCATTAACATTCCGCATTCAAGACCTGCATGTATGGCACATACAACAGGCTCCTTACCGTATACTTCACGATATGCTCCGATGCAAATATCTCTTATTTCAGATTCCTTCGCATATTCCCATCCCGGATAATATCCTTCAACGCTGCATTCGATGTCCAGGGATTCTCCGATTTGTGTCATAACAGGAGCGATGCCGTGAGTCATCAGTGATTTGACAGAACTTCTCGCCTGATTGTATATTGTGATATTCCTGTCGTCCTGCGTGATTACGCCGAGATTGTTTGAGCTTATAACAAGATCAATTGCTGTGCTTCTGGACAAAACACCATTTGGTATTAAGTTCACGGCGCCGATTGTTTTTTTGAATATACTCTTTTCTAAAGGAGCTGCTTCATAATTCAGGTTTTCCATGGATACGGCAACCAAAGAATCTGTGAAGGAATATTCGTTTTTCAAAATTTCCTTCCATTCAGACACTTTCTTCTTTACCTGTTCTATGTTGTCCGCAGAAATTACAGCCTGAGCTTCTCTCGGTATGGCATTACCCTTGGAGCCGCCGCTCATGCTTATCAATTCTATATCGTCGTACAAATCATAAAGGATTCTTGCCAGTATTTTATTGGCGTTTCCCCTTTCCTTATCTATGTCGGATCCTGAATGCCCTCCCAGAAGTCCTCTTACGCTCAGTTTGTACGCAGCTTTTTTCGTTTCAGTGTATTTAACCGGTATCCTGAATTTTACTTCACATCCACCTGCACATCCGCATGTGAACACTCCTTCTTCCTCACTGTCCAGATTCAAGAGATACCTGCTCTTAAATATGCTGCCGTCTACCTTTTCCGCTCCGGTCATTCCTTTTTCTTCGTCAGTCGTAATAAGCACTTCCAAAGACGGATGTGGCAAGTCGTCAGAATCCAAAACAGCCAGGGCGTAAGCAACTGCAATTCCGTTGTCGGCACCCAGCGTAGTCTCGGTTCCGTAAATGTTACCGTCAATTATTCTTAATTTTATGGGATCTTTCTCGAAGTCATGTTCAACGCACTCATTCTTTTCACACACCATGTCCATGTGTCCCTGAAGCATAACAACAGGTGCATTTTCGTAACCTTTTGTGGCAGGCTTTTTTATAATAATATTCAGCCTTTCATCTTGTATGACTTCCCAGCCTTTTAATTTAGATAAATTGTACAAATAATCTGAAATCTGTTTCTCGTTTCCTGAACCTCTCGGTATTTTAGAAATTTCCTCAAAATAATAAAATACCTTCTCCGGCTTCAAGCCTTCCAAAACTCTTGCCATAATTATCCTCCCTTATAATATTGAGGAACAACGGTTGAACGGCAGCAACAAATGTTCATCCATTATTCCTCTGTTTGCTATTTTATTTTTCCTATTCTGCTGATAGGAAAGAATCTGAAACCAGCTTTGCCTATTATCTTGTCCTTACTGATGTAAGGTTCCTGCCAATACCTGGCATCCTTAGATATAGGTCTGTTATCACCTAAAAACAAATATGAGTTTTCCGGTACTTGAAAAACTTTTTCTTTTCCTTTATATTCAACCGCATAAGGTTCATCAAGTTTTTCTCCGTTCACATAAACACTGCCGTCAATTTTTACTTCCACTGTTTCTCCCGGCAGGCCTATTAATCTTTTTACAAGCTTTTCTCCCAGCTCATCAGAGTTGAAAACAAGAATATCTCCTCTCCTTGCATTCTCTGCGTCAAACAGTTTATTGACGTACAGCCTGTCCCCCGGCAATATGGCAGTTTCCATTGAACCGGTAGGCACTGTTACCAAAATAAAAATAAATTTATTCAAAATGAACACTATTCCAAAAGCTATCAGTACGGGCAGAACCCATTCTTTAACAAAACATTTCATGTTTATCCTCAATTGTCAAATTTGCTTCGCACATTGATGTGGTCGTTAAAACCATGACAGGTGATTGAGAAAGTCCGGTCTTCCGCTTTCTGTCAATCGCGCATCTGACTCGTTCAATGGCTTGCATGCTACTGTATTTCTCCTATTCTGTTAAACGGAAAAAATCTGAAAACGGCTTCGCCTATTATTTTGCTTTCATGTATATATGGATTTTCCCAATAACGTGCATCATATGATATCGGTCTGTTGTCTCCAAGGAATAAATAGGAGTCTTCCGGAACACTGAATATCTTTACATCACTTTCGGCTTTAGCGGCATAAGGTTCATTCAGCTTCTCACCGTTAACATAAACACTGCCGTCTGATTTTACTTCCACCGTATCTCCCGGCAATCCGATCAATCTCTTAACAAGCCTCTTTTCGTCCAGTTCATCCGATTTAAACACCAGTATGTCTCCACGCTTGGCATCCTTCACATTGAACAGTTCATTCACATACAGCCTGTCACCGGGCAATATAGTTTCCTCCATTGAGCCCGTAGGCACAGTAACTAAAATAAACACGAATTTATTCAGAAATAAAACTATCACAAGAGCAATTGCAACAGGCACAATCCACTCTTTAAATATATATGTCATACCGCTGTTGTTATTTGCCTTGACTTCATCGTTCTTATCTGTTTCGACATCATTGTTTTTATTTGTCCCGACATCATTGATTTTTTTCGTCTCATCATCATTGATTT
The DNA here is from genome assembly GCA_003457065.1 of Clostridiales bacterium. Lineage (GTDB taxonomy): Bacteria > Bacillota > Clostridia > Tissierellales > Sedimentibacteraceae > Sedimentibacter. The sequence goes on along the minus strand of DMJQ01000192.1, from coordinate 10,496 downwards.
TCTCAACCGTGTCTTTTTCAAAATGTTTCATATTTTTAAATTCCATTCCTTTTTAATTATTGAAGTAAATCATTAAATACTCTGTAGAAGTTCCCGCCTATTATCAGCTTGGCATCTTCTTCTGAAATACCTCTTCTCAACAGTTCTTCCGTAATCAGCACCGCATCGGCATGAGAACCGAGACTGTCGCTGTTGCTTGGTTCAAATTTATATTTCAGCTCACTTTCATAGTAGCTGTTGCATAAATCAAACCCAAATCCCACGTGAGACGGTCCCACAAGATTAACAATATATTCAATATGGTCGGCAAGTTTTTTAATCGGATCCCCGCATTCTTTAACACCTGCTATATTTTTGTAAGCATTGATTCCTATGACTCCGTTTCTTTCTGCCACAGCCTTGATCTGTTCATCGGTCAGATTGCGCATTCTGTCGTGAATGCTCCTTACGTCCGAATGAGATGCGATAAACGGCTTATTTGTAAATTTCATAATGTCCCAGAAACCTTCGTCGTTTAAATGGCTTACATCAATAAGCATATTCATTTCTTCCATTTTTCTTACAACACTGACACCAAACTTTGTAAGTCCTCCTCTTTGCCCTTCTTCAACAGGGCTGAAGCTGCAGCCGTCAGCCGCATAATTTCTTCTGCTCCACACAATACCTCCTGCACGGACACCTAATTCATAAAACACCCTTAAAAGTCTGATATCATTTCCTATCGGATCTAATCCTTCAAAAGACAATATGATTCCGATTTTATTTTCCTTAACCACATTTGAGAGCTGCTCCTTTGTTTTTATAAGCACAACTTCTCCGTCACATGTTTCCACATCTTCCATTAAGACGCTTATCTCATCTAAGGCTGTTCTTAATGCCATTTCGGGCAAAAATATATCATCTATGAATAAAGATGATACAATAATATTAAAACCGCCTTTTTTTAAATTATTAAGGTATCTGTTTTTAATTACTTCTTTTTCCCCTGCCTGGTGTCTGTTGTAAACTTCACCTGCCAAATCCAGATGAGTATCCACAACCACGTTATTTTTATGTAAATTTAAAGCAGTCTCTTTAAAATCCATTTTTATCTCCTTAAATAATAATATAGTTATTATAATTAATATATGAGCATTTTACAAGAAAAATTAATACAATTAAGAATTAAGAATAAAAAAACGACTAAATAATATAATTAAATGGGCTGTGTGCATAAGCATTCAGCCCGTCATAATTCTTAATTCTTAATTATTTTAATCTCTTTCGATGCTTTATTCAACACTTCATTTCCGTTTTCGGTGACGGCAACTATGTCTTCAATTCGCACACCAAATTTTCCTGTCAGGTAAATTCCCGGTTCAATGCTGAAAACCATGCCTTTTTCAAGATTTCTCTCATGGCTTTTCTTTATGTCCGGAGCTTCATGCACCGAATATCCTATTCCGTGTCCCAGCCTTGTTGTGAAGTTTCTGCCATATCCGGCTTTTTCGATTATTTCTCTCGCAGCCCTGTCCACATCAGGAATATAAGTACCCGCAACCGCAGCCTTTTCTCCGGCTTCCTGAGCCGCCAGGACGATTTCATAAACTTTTTTCTCTTCCTCCGATATGTCTCCGACAAACACTGTCCTTGACATGTCTGCACACATATCATTGTACTTGCATCCCCAGTCAAGAACTATAATGTCTTTTTCACCGATTATTCTTTGATCGGAATTATAGTGAGGATATGAAGAGTTCGGTCCCGAACAAACCATCGTAAAACCTTCATCAGCACCTTTTTCCTTAAATATCTCGTTCATTTTTTTCGCAATATCAGTTTCTTTGATTCCCGGCCTTATAAATTTAAGCAGTTCTTCATAAGATTCATCCGTAATGCGAGCCGCTGTTCTGAGATTTTCAAGTTCTTCCTCATCCTTTACCATTCTCATTTCTTCAAGCAGCGGTTTTCCGTTTACAAATTTCACATCAACGGCATCCATTATCTGAAGAATCAAAAATGCTCTTTCTGTGGAATTAACACCTATGGTTTTTCCGATTAAGCCGTTTTCCTCGAATGCTTTCTTTACTGTATCCGTAAATATGTCACCGTCAAACCAGCCGTACACTTTTATATCAGGTCCCAAAACATCCTGTACTTCATCAACGGTTAATAAATTGCATATATAAAAATATGTGCCGTCATTTTTAATTATTAACGCCTGGAATCTTTCACAAAGATGTGTGTTGTGTCCCATAATAAATTCCATTTCTTCTGACGGGGCGATCAATATGGCATCCATGTTCTTATTTTTCAAAATATTCACAAGCTTATCCAAATACCTTTTTCTCATTACACCCTCCTAAGTATAAATTGATTTTCTATTATTATATCAAAATTTTATAAATACCACAACGTAATTACACAGTCTCATTCACCAATTTATTTGCCCGCTACCGCTCGCATAAATTTGGAAGCACAGTTTCGTTCACAATTTGCTTATTCGTTATGCTCATGCAAATGTGGAATTCTACGTTTGAATTACCTGCAATTTCTTTTTTCTAACGGTCAAAAAAATTGGGTAAACCATAATCGTTATGAATGACCTACCGCTATTTTTCAGAAAAAACACTCTGAAAAATAGGGTTAGGGCATCTATACTACCGATGGCTCAAGAAGTAAATTGCCTGTTTTAAATCTGCTTAAATTCAGCATGCTTACATCTATTGTAGGTTTCTCTCCCAAAATCATTTCCGACATGACAATTCCCGTAACGGGACCAAACATAAAACCGTGTCCGCTGTATCCCACTGCAATGTAAAAACCCTCAATGTTATCAGCCTTATCATATATTGGCTGTTTGTCGGGAGTCATGCAGTAAAGCCCTGCCCATTGCCTTATAACTCTTAACTTTGAAATAGGCGGAAGAACTAAATAGATTGTTTTAGCCATTTCCTCGATAAAATTCCAGCTTGATGTCATTCTTAAATCTCTCGGTTCATTTGCATCACCTCGTCCCATTATAAATGAGCCTTCCGGCGACTGCTGCACATACAGATTCAGCCCGAATGCCATTACCATCGGCTCCTGCATCGGTTCTACAGGCTCCGTGGCAAGTATCTGATGCCTTTCCGAATACACCGGAATATCCAGTCCAACCATATCACATATGCTTTTGGAAAAGGCATTGGCGGCATTTACAACTGTGTTTGTGGAAATAAATCCTTTTGTTGTTTCAACTCCCACCACTTTTCCTTTTTCCGTCTTTATTCCTGTGACTTCAGTAAATGTGTTGAATTCAACTCCTAATCTCTTTGCGGCTTTATAAAACGCATCTGTTGTGTGAAATGGATTTAAAAAACCGTCCTTGCCGCAATAAGCGGCTCCCCTTAAAATATCGGTATTTAAATATGGAACAATTTCTTTCGCTTCATCCAGCGTAAGCATTTTTGATGGTATTTTACACGCATGCTGCACTTCTATGTTTTTTTTAAACTGTTCAACTTCCTTATCAGTGTCAGCTATCAAAAGATAACCGCTTTGTTTAAATTCAACATCTCTGTCATATTCGAGGATTTCATTGGCGTGTTCGTAAAATTCTATGCTTTTTTTTGCAATTCTGCAGTTCATTTCGGTTCCCCACTGCATCCTGACACCCGCTCCGCACCTGCCCGTGGATCCGCTGCAAATATAATTTTTTTCCATCACCACAATGTTTTTCACACCTTTTCTGGCTAAATTATATGCGGTAAAACAGCCTGATATTCCTCCGCCTATGATCACCACTTCAGCACTATTTCTCATTTCTTCTGCCCTCCTCAGCTATTAATCCAAGTTTTACTCCGACTGCCGGAGGCCTTATGGTATGAAATTTTATATCACTTATATTTTGTCCCGTAGCACAGGCTATTTCCCTCATAACAAGCTGACCGCACGTTTTTCCCTGGCACGGTCCCATACCGATGCGGGTAATTCTTTTTATTTCATCATACGTTATATATCCTTCTTTAATTAAATCTCTGACCTGCTTCAGCGTTACATCCGAGCACCTGCAAATAATTGTATTCTCGTCCATTTATGCCTCCATTTTAATATTTCTCAAATCATACAAATATTTCCTGCCAGCTTCTATGGTGATAACCGGAGTTCTGTCAAATGATTCGGNNAAAACATTGACAACTCTTACATCTGCAATATATCTTCCTTCTCTGTCAAGACCCTGCACCACATCATCATTACTCGGCAGAGGCAGAAATTCATAAGGAATCTTCATCTGTACAGTTGCTTCTGATTTTGAACCGTCGGCAACCATTATTGCAAGCCCGGGGCATTTGCTCAGACATGTGGTGCAGCCGGTGCATTTATCCGCATTCAGCACAGGTATGTTGTTTATATCTTCTCCTACGCTGATTGCGTTGAATCTGCATGCAGTCTGGCACGGATTGCACGGTATTTTTCTATAGCACTCGACAACCGCGACCGGCCCTTTGTTTATTCTCTCAATCGGAGGGAATTTTTCCGCTACCATTTCTATGCTTGGTATTCCAGTTTTCTCAAACATAACAACCTCCCGCTATATTACTATTTGTTCGATTCCCGCTAATATATGCGTGCCGACAGGTCCTGAACGCAAATCATTTAACTGTCTCACATAATCGCTTCTTCTCTCATCAAAGTTATCAGGTCTGCAGCCTATTTTTGCTGCAGCGCACAGCCCGGCCAGATAGCCTTCTACCATTGCTGAACTTGCTTCTTCGACTCCTGTGGCATCACCGGCCGCAAATACATTTTCAATTGTTGTTTCGTAATTTTCATTTCTTAATGGAACAAAGCCGCTCAGCTGTGGAACATACTTCATCTTGCAGCCTCTCATGAAAAGCAGTTCATTTAACGGTGTGAGGCCTACGGAAATACACATTACATCAACATCAAATTCTTTTTCCGTTCCTTCGACGGGCTGAAATTTTTCATCTACCTGACAGACTACCGCCTTCTTTAGATAATCCCTGCCTATGGCTTCTTTAACAGTGTGAGATGTTAAAATAGGAACACCCATCCTTCTTATTTTAGAAGCATGAACCAGATATCCTCCTATTTTAGGTGCCGCATCCAATATTGCCGCAACTTCGACTCCCGCCTGCAGCAGCTGATAGCTCACTATTAGTCCTATATTCCCTGCTCCCACCATCAGCACTCTGTCGCCTGGTTTAATGCCGTATACATTCATCAATGTCTGAACGGCACCGGCTCCGTATATTCCCGGCAAATCATTGTTAGGAAATGCCAGCGCTTTTTCAAATGCTCCCGTAGCAACGATAACGACTTTTGGTTTTATTTTAAAATAATTATCTTCTTTGTGAAGTACCGTTATAACTCCGTCCTCATACATGCCTACAACTGTTGATTCGGTTAATATTTCAATGTTTTCCCCATAGCTGTTCAATTTATCAAGCAGGATTCTCGTAATATCAATTCCTCTCGTAGATGCGTACTGCTTTTCCGAGCCAAAAAACATATGTGTCTGTTTTACCAGCTGTCCGCCCAGCGTTTTATTTCTTTCAATTATGCAGACCTTGGCTCCGCTTTCCGCAGCACTTATTGCCGCACATAATCCAGCAGGCCCTCCGCCTATGATTACCAATTCTGCTTCCTTCATATTATCACTCCCTTACCTTCCTGTGTTTCTACAACCATGCCCTCCTCGAGATCAGTCACACAGGTTTTTACATTGGCAACACCGTTCAGGGTCATTAAACACGAAGAGCAGTTCCCGATGGCGCAGTAAAATCCTCTCGGCCTGTGCAGGAACAAGCTTTTTCCCAAAACCTTGACACCTGCTGCATGAAGTGCTGCTGCAATTGTTTCGCCTTCGTATCCCTCTATCTTCTCTCCGTTAAACGTAAAGGCAACCTTATTTTCCCTTTGAAAATTTAGGATGGGATGCTTTTCAATTCTCATATCGGTCTCTCCCTTCTTAACTAATATTAATAATAAGTTAATTAGCAATAATTGTGCCAACGTTTTCACTGCGCTATCTTTTAATTTAAGTAATAATTTGCTATACTTTACACACGAATAAAAAAAATTGCGTCTAAATTCTGACAGTATGTCAAAATTCTGACATGTCTGATTTATGACAATATCCGGCTGCTTAAAATGGTTAAGGTTTGAATTGTTTAACTATTGCAAAATGTAAGTTATGTGATATAATTTATTTATTTTAGTAGTGTCTGATAGTCGTATTTTTTTGGAGGATAAAATGAAAATTATTATAGTTGGCGGAGGAAAAGTTGGCTACACGTTGGCACAGCAGCTTTCCACCGAAGATCATGACATAATACTTATTGATAACGATGCAGATGTATTAAATCATGCAGATGAAACCCTCGATATAATGTGTATCCGAGGAAACGGAGCAAGTGTTGAAATCTTAAAACAAGCAAATATATCCGAAACAGATCTGCTGATTGCCGTTACGGACGGCGATGAATTAAATATGGTTTGCTGTGTTATAGGAAAAAAACTGGGTGCCAAGCACACTGTCGCCCGCATCAGAAACACAGATTATTCTGATGAATATAAAATGCTCAAGCAAGAGCTCGAACTTGATATGGTAATAAATCCTGAAATGGACGCAGCAGATGAAATAGCTAAAATGGTTCAGTTTCCGTCGGCTACAAATATTGAAACCTTTGCAAACAACATGTTGGAAATGGTTGAATTTCGTGTCCTTGAAACTGATCCGATAGTCGGTTTAAAATTGATGGACCTGACTAAAAAACTGCCGTCAAAAGTGCTTTTTTGTGCCGTTAGAAGCAATAATGAAGTTACGATTCCAAAAGGCAGTTATACTTTCTGCACCGATGATACGGTATATGTAATAGGTGAACGACGTGATATTTCGAAATTTTTTAATTATCTGGGGAGAAATTCCCACAAAGCAAAAAACGTTACAATAATCGGCGGCAGCAGAATAGCCATTTATTTAACATGGATGCTGGATGAGCTCGGAATGAATATAAAAATTATCGAATTAAATAAGGACCGATGCATTACTTTGAGTGAAATTCTGCCAAACGCGCTGATCATACGCGGTGACGGTACCAATCAGGAAGTATTGGACAATGAAAATATACAAAAAGCCGATGCAACCATATCGCTTACAAATATGGACGAAGAAAATTTAATTTCTTCATTATATGCTCATCAATGCGGAGTGCCTAAGGTCATATTGAAAATTAACCGTCACAATTATATTCCTATTGTAAAGAAACTGGGTCTGGACAGCATAATAAGCCCTAAGCTTACAACAGCCAACAATATTTTAAGATATGTGAGAGCTTTGGACAATTCTCAGGGAATTGCGGTGGAAAAGCTCTATAAAATCATGGATGATGAGGCTGAGGTCGCTGAATTTACAGCCAAGAATTCTCCGGATTTATTAAATATCAAACTCAAAGACCTGAATCTTAAAAAAGATATTTTGATTGCTGCGTTGGTACGAAATAAAAAAATAATAATACCTTACGGATATGACTGCATCAAAGATGGCGATAAAGTAATAGTTGTTACTAAGACAGGCTTTATAAGTGACCTCAGCGAAATACTGGAGAATTGACGGAGGATGTAAAATGAACATTAAGGTTATTTTTAAAATATTAGGTATTGTGCTGTTTTGGGAATCGGTACTCATGCTGCCTTCACTTGCCATCGCAATCATTGATAACAGCTATGAAGTAAAAGCTTTTATAATTGCAATACTTATATGTTTCATAGGAGGTTTGATCTTAAAAAATATCAAATCAAATAAAAATGATATGCGTAAAAGAGAAGGATATGCAGCCGTTGCCATAAGCTGGCTGATTATGTCAATGGTAGGAGCACTTCCTTTTTACTTAAGCGGCTCAATTCCTTCATATATTGATGCACTGTTTGAAACAGTTTCGGGATTTACCACAACAGGTTCAAGCATAGTCAGGAATATAGAAAGCATGCCCAGGGGTCTGTTGTTCTGGAGAAGCTTCACTCACTGGATAGGCGGCATGGGAGTTCTTGTTTTCACCATGGCACTTATTCCTTCAATCGGAGGTCGTTCGGTTTTTTTAATGCGTGCGGAAAGCCCCGGACCAACCTTCGGAAAATTGGTGCCCAAGCTTTCTGAGTCCTCAAAAATACTGTACATCATTTATGCCGGTATGACTGTGGTTTTAATAGTACTTTTAATAATGGCAGGTATGCCTGTTTTTGATTCATTTATCCATGCTTTCGGAACCGCCGGCACAGGCGGATTTTCCAACAAGGCATTAAGCGTGGGATATTACAATAATCCATGGATTGACTGGATTATCACAATAGGTATGTTTTTGTTCGGAATCAACTTCACTCTTTACTATCTATTGTTAATAAGGAAAGACTGGAAAAGTGTTTTTAAAAATGAAGAACTGCGCCTGTACACATTTTATGTTTTACTTGGAACACTGCTTATATTTATTAATGTACTTCCAAAATTCAATTATAATATATCAGAAACGCTGAGACATTCGGCATTCACGGTCTCTACACTGGTTACCACAACTGGATATGCAACAACCGACTTTAATTTATGGCCAATGTTTTCAAAATCAATACTTTTGGCTCTCATGTTCTTCGGATCCTGCGCCGGTTCAACCGCAGGCGGTGTTAAATCCATAAGAATACTTGTGTTGTTTAAATCCTTCATTTATGAGATCAAGCGCACAATCCACCCAAATTCGGTTCAGACGGTAAAGGTGGACGGCAAGGTAATCGATGATGATACGCTGAAAAGCATCATGCTTTTCTTCTTCGCATATGTCATGATCATAATTTTTGCCGTTATCATTGTTTCGCTGGATAATTTTGATTTCATGACTTCATTTTCTGCGATTATAGCCACAATAAGCAATATTGGACCGGGGCTTGAACTGGTGGGTCCAATGGGAAGTTTTGCTGACTTTTCAAATCTGAGTAAAATTGTAATGACGGCATGCATGATAATCGGAAGGCTTGAAGTAATGCCAGTGCTGCTGTTGTTTGCCCCGTCTATATGGAAGAAACACTAAGCTGCAAACGCATCATCTTAAGACAAGCTCGGTTCTCATCGCATATGTATGAGAACCGAGCCTTTACTTTCTTTCAGGATGACAAGTTCTGCCTCTCAAAATGATATGAAATTTTCCAATGTAATTCTGTATTCGTACTTAAAAATTTATTTTTTCATTCCTATAATCTTGTAGATTTTATCCATATCTACGGAGTTTCGCACACAATCAGCTAATATGTCGTACTGGCTTTCTTTATATTTTTTAAAATCAAATTCTTTTGTTTCTTCCAACGAAATTCCCTTGCTGTCCGCTAAAATTTTTACTATTGTATTAACAACCCGGCTGTTGTCAAATATGCCGTGGAGATAGCTTCCCGCTACATTGTCGTTCACACATCCGTCTGATTTTGAGCCTAATGTTATCAGTGGAGCTCCTTCAATTATTTCCGAACTTCCCATATGGATTTCATATCCCTGCACTTCTATTCCCGACAGTGGGCTGTAAAATCCTTTTATGTCATTTAATATGCCGGAGGCCTGAGCTGTTGTTTTTTCTTTTGAAAAATTAGTTGTGGTTTTTAAAAGATTCATCCCTTTGATGTTTCCGCCGCTCTCCACATTGTCAGGATCATTTATGGTTTCTCCAAGCATCTGATAACCGCCGCATACTCCGAACAGTANNCTTGTCTCCAGGCCGGACTGTCTGAGCCATTTTAAATCCTCAATCGTATTTTTAGTTCCGGGAATAATTATCATATCAGGATTTCCAAGTTCTTTCACATTAGATACGTATCTCAGCGAGACGCCGTTAATCAAAGAAAATACATTGAAATCAGTAAAATTAGACAATCTCGGAAGCCTTATGACCGCAATGTCTATGAAATTGTATTCGCCGCTGTTTGACAGTCTTTCCGAAAGATTGTCTTCATCGTCAATATCCACATGAAGGTAAGGAACTACGCCAAGCACAGGCACATGTGCAATATCTTCAAGCATTTCAAGCCCCGGAGCAAGCAATTTCACATCTCCTCTGAACTTGTTTATAATAAATCCGTGAACTCTTGCTTTTTCTTCATCATCAAATAAAAGCATTGTTCCTGCCAGAGATGCAAATACTCCTCCTCTGTCAATATCGCCGACTATTATTACGGGAGCATCTGCCATCTTTGCCATGCCCATGTTTACAATATCCTGCTCTTTTAAGTTTATCTCTGCAGGACTTCCTGCGCCTTCAATTACTATGATGTCATATTCGTCAGCAAGTGAATTGTATGCCTTCATAATGTGGGGAATCATGTCCTGCTTGTAAGTATAATACTCACCGGCTGTCATGTCCCGGAAAACTTTTCCGTTCAGTACAATCTGCGAACCCTTTTCGCCTGTGGGTTTCAGCAAAATCGGATTCATTCTCACATCAGGCTCAATGCCTGCTGCCTCCGCCTGCATTACCTGAGCC
>DMJQ01000196.1:28755-43892 GCA_003457065.1 Clostridiales bacterium | reverse complement strand
GGGAAAAGTATTTATTATATAGACCTGGATAAAGTTGATGAAGAAATAGTTCTGAATATTTTAAAAGACATTTTTGAAAGAGAGGATATTCAGGCAGCCGGGCACAACATTAAAGACGAAGTAATATATCTGATGAAGAAAGATATCGTGCTTGCCAATATTTCCTTCGATTCCGAAATAGGCAAGTATCTGCTGAATCCATCCGAAAGCTCATACTCCATATACAAAATCGCATATGAATTTTTAGAGGAAGAGTTTCCTTCCGAAAATGATATTCTTGGAACTGGCAAAAAGAGGCTGTCATTCAGGGAACTGGAACTGGAAAAAAGAAAAAATTATATATATAATTATATCAGGACTGTAGTAAAAACAGNNCAGAAAAACAAATTACGGACGAAATCAACAGGCTTGAAATGACAGACCTGTTCAGGAAAATAGAGCTTCCCCTCGTAGAAGTGCTGGCATACATGGAATTTGTGGGGTTCAGGGTTGATACAAATGTCATAGACAGTCTTGGAACTCATTTTCAGGAGAAGATTTCATCGCTGGAAAAAGGAATATATGAAAAAGCAGGTGAAAGTTTCAATATAAATTCTCCAAAGCAGCTATCCGTAATATTGTTTGAAAAACTCGGACTTCCTGTAATAAAGAAGACAAAGACAGGCATATCTACTGATGCAGAGGTTCTTGACAAGCTTAAAAGCGAGCATGAAATAGTGGATTTGATCATAGAGTACAGGCAGATGGTAAAACTTAACTCGACATATGTTGAAGGACTTAAAAATGTTGTGAGCGAGAAAACAGGCAGGGTTCATTCCGTCTTTAACCAGACCATAACTTCCACAGGGAGAATTTCAAGCACAGAACCGAACCTTCAAAACATACCTACAAGGACTGAGGAAGGAAGAGAACTGAGAAAAGCATTTGTGGCAGATGAAGGATTCGTCCTTTGTGATGCGGATTATTCGCAGATCGAACTCAGGGTGCTGGCTCATCTTGCCGGTGAACAAAATTTAATTGATGCATTTGCACATAACGAAGACATTCATACAAAGACCGCATCGCAGGTATTTCATGTGGACATGGAGGATGTTACTCCAGAGATGAGAAACAGGGCAAAGGCGGTAAACTTCGGCATTGTGTACGGCATAAGTGATTACGGCTTAAGCAGGGATTTAAACATTACGAGAAAAGAAGCCGGAAGATATATTGATAATTATCTTTCATATTTCGGCAGTATTGACAAGTATATGAAGAACATCGTTGAACAAGGCAAGAAGGACGGATATGTGACAACATATTTCGGAAGAAGAAGATATATACCTGAACTTTCATCGAGAAACTTCAACATACGCTCTTTCGGAGAAAGAATCGCACTCAACACACCCGTACAGGGGACTGCCGCCGATATTATCAAGGCTGCCATGGTAGGAGTGTACAGGAGACTGAAAAAAAATAAAATGAAATCCAGACTTATTTTACAGGTTCATGATGAACTTATAATAGAGGCTTATGAGCCGGAGCTTGAATCCGTGAAGAAAATCTTGAAAGAAGAAATGGAAAATGTGGTTGATGGTTTCAGCGTTCAGCTGAAATCTGATATCAACGTTGGAAACAGCTGGTATGAAGCAAAGTAAAGTTAAAAAAGTAATAGTTATCACCGGAAGTATCGGGACAGGCAAGTCTACTGCCGTCGATATAATAAAAAGTTTAGGATTTCAGGTGCTGGATTCAGATAAAATTGTGCATGAGGGTTATAATAAGGGCAGTGAGCTGTATTGTAAAGTAACGGAGCATTTTGGAAAAGAAATATTGAATGATGATGGATCAATAAACAGGCAAAAGCTCGGGAAAATAGTTTTTAGCGATGCTGAAAGCTTAAATGAGCTTAACAGGATTGTCCATGCTTATGTGACCGATAAGCTCATGAACGGTGTTGAAGAATGCAAGGATGAAGTAATTTTCCTCGATATACCTTTAATACTGGAAAGACTGGCTCAGGAAAAAGAATACGGGTTGAAGTTTGATGAAATATGGCTTGTCTATGTAAATCCGGAAACTCAGATCGAGAGGCTGAGACAAAGGGCAATAAAAGAAAACAAAAATCCTGATGATGTATTAAATATTATAAAAAAACAGATACCCATCGACAAGAAGGTATCCATGGCTGATGAGGTCATTGACAACGAGGGAACTGTTAAGGAGCTTGAAGTGAAAATCAGAAAGCTTCTTAAAATTAAAGATATAGGTTGGTGAATTTATGGCAAGAAGACGAAGCATGTATGGAAAAAAGCGAAAAATTAATTACGGCCGTGTTATGCTGCTGTTGCTGATACTGGCGGCTATCATAGCACTAATATTTTCGTTTTTCAAAAAGGATGAATATATAGGCGTTATTGATAAAGTTTTGAAAGCTGAAACAAGGGAAATATCAGGAACAGTCAGCAGCGTTTCCGGTGTTGATACGGCTGTGTATTCAAACAACGGAATCAGATACACGAACCAGCATGAAAACATAAAAAAGTTAAATAGTTTTGATTCTGCCAAGGCGGAAGATGCTGAAAATGCAGGCAAGGTGAAAAGATTATTTGAAATTCTTCTTAAAGCAAAGAAGTCTGCACTGACAAAAGACCTCCCATTAAAAGAAGACGGGTATTATTGGATTGATGCCGATTTTGTAATTAAAAGCAAAAAGCTGATTTTCAGCGATGAGGATGAATATAATTTTGATCTGTACTATGACTNNGCCGTCCCGCTTTTGTCTGTATTTATTTTACTACTTTGTATGTACCGCGGACCATGAATATTGCGTATTTGTCTGCGTAGGCTCCTCTGCCGTCATCCCTGGGGACGATAAAAAGATTGTTGGGAACCAGCTCCATGCCGGACACAAAGTCTTTGCCCATTGTAACATTGGCGAGCCCGCCAAGCTCACTGCCTACCACAGTGGCTTTTCCGCCTCTTAATATGAGCTCTGTTCCGTTGCCACATATTATTTTTTCGCCGTCCTTGATCTCCACAACTTCCAGAGCAGTGGAAGTGCTTCCGCCGCCTGTTGTATCTGAAGGCTTACCGCTTAAATTATCGACTTTTTCTTTCATTCCCTTTATATCTTCTAAATGGTAATCTTTGATTAAGCTTGTTAAACGGTCGTTAAGATAACTTAACACAACTATCGGGTCATTTGAATCGCCAGGAGCGGCAAAAATTACCGTAGTAAGTGCAAATGTCAGTATCAATGTTATAATCAGAATCTTTTTCAAGCAATCACTCCCTTAATATTTGTATATTTGTATGTAATGGATAATAATGATATTTTATTATAAAATAGTAAATATTTCAACATAAAAAGACAGAAAATCCGTAGCACAATTTGCCAATAATAAAATCAGAAGGCAGATTTTTTCATTTTCGACCGGAAGATGACGTCGGAGCTTATGTGATGATGGTTGTCGGGATAACGTACACATGTTCCGCAGATAGACAAACAAGTTGTATTAGTTGCAACAAATGATTGAATTTGACTTATTTAGATGATATAATTGCAAAGGAATAAAAATCTGATGAAGAAGGTTAAAATATGCAAAAACTATGTATGACAGTAAATAAAATGTTTAAGCTGCCTGTACATCCTTTTAATTTAAATAATGAAGGCAAAAAATCATATGCTCAGTGGCAATACGAAAAGGGCATCGATACAATAAAGTTTTATCTCAAGCACACAAATATTGACGATATGTTTAAAAACAAGACAGTCCTGGATATCGGCTGCGGCGCAGGAGGCAAGACTGTTTATTATGCTTCAAAAGGAGTCAGTAAAATAGTCGGTGTCGAAATTCTCGGAAGGTATAAGGAAGAAGCGGAAAAACTGGCGAAGCAATACGGCATGGAAGACAAGTTTGAATTTGTTTGTGCCGATGCTTCAAACACACCGTTTGATGACGAAACGTTCGATACAATAATTATGAATGACGCCATGGAGCATGTTGACGAGCCTGAAAAAGTTCTTGACGAATGCTACAGAATATTGAAAAAGGACGGGAAACTGTATTTGAATTTTCCGCCGTACAATCACCCTTATGGGGCGCATCTGAGCGATGCAATCGGAATGCCGTGGGTCCATGTTTTTTTCAGCGAAAAAACATTGATTGAAACATATAAGGAATTAGTCAAGGACCTGCCGGACGGAAAAGACAGAATCGAATTCAGAATCAGCAAGAGACCTGACGGAACAGAATATTTTTCCTACATAAATAAAATGACCATTAAAAGAGCCAATAAAATACTGGATAACAGCAGGTTCCATCTCGAATACTATTCAGAGGAGCCTCTGAGAGGATTTCTTAAATATCCGGCAAGACTGCCGTTTTTTAAAGAGTTTTTGGTTAAAATGGTGGTGTGCATTTTAAGAAAATAATTAATGACTTTGTGAATGTAATACAGCCTGCAGCAGTTCTGACGCAGGCAGGTGATGTCAGGCAGCAATGATACACTTATTATCTGAAAAGTAGAAATACAAGGAGCGAAGAAATAAAATGAAGTTGAAAAAAATTGATAAACTGGTGCTTATATTAATATGCTTTTCACTGTTAATCGGAATCTACACCATATATCAGAGAACAGGAATCGAAAAGCAGTACAATACCGCTGAAATAATACTGGATTACAATGAAATGAAAAAATTTGCGGACAGTTCGGAAAAAGATCTGGGCTGGTGGCTCAAAGAGTTTAAGGAATACGGTGCTCAGTCTGTGGCAATGCAGGAAGAAACCATAAATCTTATGGTTGAAAGCGGAAAACCGCTGAGGGCCGAAATGGTTTCGGAGCTTGTTAAGAAGTATGGCTGGCAGGACGATTATAATTCTGAAATTGCGGATATGATTGAAGAAAACAAAGTTAATTCTAATGATGTCATAGTGACGACAGAAGATGAGTTCATTTACAATTTCCTGACTTCCGGACTTACGGAACGATACGGAAAAGAATTCTTTGACACATACATATTGGACAATGTTTATTATGTTGTTATGAAGGGGACGCCTGATGATGTATATTACGGCAGCGGAATGGATAGGACTATTGATATTTACGGCAAAGGTGTTTATGAATCGAGAAAGGTTGCAGATTCAAGGCTTATGAACATTGGTGTGGGCTATGACGAAGAAAAAATCAATCTCATAAAGTCTGCTGGCCTGGACGTAATATTAAGACCTATTAACTTTTCAAGATATAANNACGAAAAATACGGATTGGAACCGAGAATCTACCTGCTGCACGGCAAAGAAGCCCTTGGATATCCTGATAATGAAAATAAGCTGCTGGATTATATAAATGAAGAGAACATTGCAGTGGGACTGATCGAGAGCTCAAATCAGAGAGAGCATCTGGAAGGCAAGGGGCAGGATGATCTGGTTGAGGATTCCGGATATAAAGCGCTGAGAGTTTTCACCATGTGGGATTACATCAGGCAGAGAAACAAATACTATAATTACGAGGGTGCGGAAGAAATTGAAAATACAATGTTCCGAGCTATAACCGAACGTAATATAAGAGCTATTTATTTTAAACCTTTCTTTGAAGAGGAAGAAAGCATCAAGTATATGACCGATGCTGCAGAATATGAAAGAACATTTAAGAGTCTGGAAAAAAGACTTAACGAACATGATATTAAGCTTGGAAGAGCCGAAGCCATGAAAGAGTTCCACATAGGCTCCAAGAGAATTGCTGTCTTAGCTTTCGGAATTACACTTGCCTCTGTATTGTTGTTCATTAAGATGTTCAACATAAAAGACAAGAGAGCAAATTATTTGTATTTATTCAGCATTCCGGCAGCTTTTGTGCCGTTGGTAATGAGGGGCATTGCGGAAAAAGGATTTTCATTTACGGCAGCCGTTGTGTTTTCGGGATTGGGAATTTACTTCTTCATGATGCAGATTAACAAAATATATGAATCGTCCGAGAAATTTTCGAAGTTCAGGATAATGGTGTATTCAACACTTATTTTGGCGGGTTCGGTTGCCATATCACTGGCAGAAGCCGTGTTTGTGGATTCGATTCTGGCAGATGTAAGGTACTTCCTTGAGATGGATATTTTCAGGGGCGTTAAATTTGCACAGATACTTCCGTTCGGACTGTTCATTATAATGTTTTTGATTTACTTCATGAACAGAGACAGCGATGATTCTTTCAAGAGCGTTGTAAACACGACGATCAGAATATTGAACAAGGATATTAAAATTTATTACGCGATAATTGCAGCGGTAATAGGTGCGGTTGCTTATGTCTACATTTCAAGAACAGGACATGAAACAAACCTGCAGCCTTCAAACATAGAAATGATTACAAGAAACTTTATGGAATATATACTGCTGGCAAGACCGAGAACGAAGGAATTTTTAATTGCATTTCCTGCGATTTTTGCAGCTGTTTACGCTGCAAGCAAAAAATCGGAATTTTTCACGGGAATATTCATGCTTGTGTCTGCCATAGGAACATCTTCTGTAATCAACACATTTTCGCATCTTAGAACTCCAATATATCTGTCATTCGCAAGAACAATGATTGCGCTTGGATTCGGAATTGTCATAGGCTGCATTGCGGTTATTGTGATTGATTTGATTTATAAAACACATGTGAGATTACGGGAGAGATTGAAGTGAAAAAAATATTGTTGGCGGGATATTACGGATTTGGAAATTTAGGCGACGAAGCAATATTGGAAATGGCTATTAATCAAATTCTGGAAATCACGGACAGGGAAAATATTACGGTTTTATCGGGCAACAAGGAAGCAACAGCCAAAAAATACAATGTGGATACAATTGATAGGTACAATGTGTTTTCTATAGTTCACAGGCTCAGGAGCTCCGACGCGCTCGTATTCGGCGGGGGAAGTCTGCTGCAAGATATTACAAGCAAAAGAAGCCTGCACTACTATCTGTTTTTAATAAGGCTTGCTAAATTTATGAACAACAAGGTTGTTATGCTGAGCCAGGGCATAGGTCCAATAATTTCCGAAAACAGCAAGAGAGCAGTCAGAAACACGCTTGGATATATTGATTATATGACGGTGAGAGATAAGCATTCTAAGGAATTTCTCGAGAGAATGGGGATGGATAAAAATAAAATATTTTTATCCACCGACCCTGTAATTAATTTAAGGGCAGGAGAAAAATACAGAGCCGTGAACAGCGGCAGAAAAAAAGTGTGTTTTTCACTGAGAAACTGGAAAAACACGGATGTGAGCCAAAAAATCAGCCAGGTTGCGGAAAAGCTCATAGAAAGCAACATTGAATGTTATTTTATACCTTTTTATTACAATGAGGATCTTGAACTTATAGATGAGGTTGAGAAAAATCTTAAAGACAAGGCTGTATATTACAAGGAAAAACTCACAACAAACGAGGCGTTTGACATCATAAAGGGCATGGATGTGCTTGTGGGCGTGAGGCTTCATTCTTTAATATTTGCGGCGGCGGCAAATGTACCCTTTGCTGCCGTTTCGTACGACCACAAGGTTGATCATTTTGCCAACAGCGTGAACATGAATATTGTATGCAGAATTGACAACATTGACGCTGATCTGCTCTACAATGTGATTATTGATAAGATCAACAATGAAGACGAAGAGAAAAAGAAGCTTTCTGAAAGTGTTGCAAAGCTTCGGAACTTAACGAAGATTAACTATAAAATACTGAAGGAAATATAAATGGATAAATTAAGTATAATGGGTGTCAGAATTGACAACAAGACCATGAATGAAGTGGTGGACACAGTAAAAAAGAAGATTGCCGGTGATGAACAGTATATAATATACACTCCCAATACTGAAATTGTAATGATGTGCCAGAAAGATCCGGAATTTATGAATCTGCTGAACAGTTCGGACATAAATATTCCTGACGGAGTAGGACTTATATATGCTTCTAAAATTAAAGGCTGTCCTTTAAAGGAAAAAGTAGCTGGATATGATTTGTCCGTAAACTTATTAAAACTGGCGGATGAACAGAAACTAAGGCTTTTCGTGGTGGGAGGCAAGCCAGGTGTTGCGGAAGAAGCAATGAAAAATGTTCATGAGAATTATCCGGGCATAGATATTGTGGGAACACAGCACGGATATTTTAANNCAATGCTAAAATTATAATAGGCAACGGCGGGACGTTGGACGGACTTGCTGGAAACGTAAAAAGAGCTCCGGATATTTTCATCAAGCTGGGGCTTGAATGGTTCTACAGGCTTGTACAGGAACCTAAAAGAATTAAAAGACAAATTTTGCTGCCTGTCTTTATGTTTAAGGTGTTGTTCGGAAATAAGGATATTGTAAAAGAAATTGAATAAGGAGGAAAAAGGTTGAAATTATTTTTTGATACGGCAAATGTAGAAGAAATAAAAAGTGCGAATGATATGGGTGTTATTTGCGGAGTTACCACAAACCCGTCTTTAATTTCAAAAGAGGGAAGAGTTTTTGAAGAAGTTGTGAGAGAAATTACTCAGATTGTTGACGGTCCAATAAGCGCAGAGGTAATAAGCCTCGATGCCGAAGGAATGATCAGTGAAGCGGTGGAGCTGGCTAAAATACATAAAAATATAATAATTAAGGTTCCAATGACTGCCGAAGGCTTAAAAGCCGTAAAGGTTCTCAGAAACGAGAACATAAAAACTAATGTAACGCTGATTTTTTCTGCGGGGCAGGCGCTTCTGGCGGCCAAGGCAGGAGCATCATATGTGAGTCCGTTTGTTGGAAGGCTTGATGATGTTGGAAACAACGGCATGGAGCTTATATCAGAAATAGTAACTATATTTAAGAATTACGATATGGATACGGAAATAATTGCTGCAAGTATTAGAAACCCTATGCATGTGATACAGGCGGCAAAGCTTGGATGCCACATTGCGACGGTGCCTTACAAAGTGCTTATGCAGCTCACGAAGCATCCGCTCACTGACAAAGGAATAGACCAGTTTCTGAAAGACTGGGAGAAGTTCACAAAGGAGGAATAAATGAATAACGAAAAATTACAGGTCATAGCAAAGAGTATGAGAAGAGATATACTGACTATGATTCACGGTGCAAAATCAGGACACCCTGGCGGTTCACTGTCTGCGGTGGAAATTGTAACATACTTATATTTCAGGGAAATGAACATTGATGATCCAAAGGATGAAAACAGGGATCGCTTTGTGCTCTCAAAAGGCCACGCTGCCCCCGTCTTATATTCCGCATTGATGGAAAAAGGATTTATAAGCAAGGATCTGACGGGAACATTAAGAAAAATAAACTCAAAGCTTCAGGGACATCCCGATATGAAAAAGGTGCCGGGTGTTGAAGCTTCCACAGGTTCACTTGGCCAGGGTCTTGCCATAGCTAACGGCATGGCGCTTGCTTTTAAGCTTGACAAAAAGAAAAACAGGGTGTTTTCACTGCTTGGAGACGGCGAG
Source organism: Clostridiales bacterium (assembly GCA_003457065.1). Classification (GTDB taxonomy): domain Bacteria; phylum Bacillota; class Clostridia; order Tissierellales; family Sedimentibacteraceae; genus Sedimentibacter. The sequence goes on along the minus strand of DMJQ01000196.1, from coordinate 34,454 downwards.
ATACAGGAAGGCATGGTCTGGGAAGCGGCAATGCTTGCGAGCCACTATCACCTGGATAATTTAACGGTGATCGTAGATCACAACGGACTTCAGATTGACGGCAGGAACAACGACGTAATGACGGTTGAGCCCATCGACAAGAAATTTGAAGCTTTCGGATGGCATGTGATCAAGGCGGACGGACACGATTTTGATTCACTTGAAAAAGCATTTGAAGAAAGAAAGAATGTTTTGGGAAAACCTGCGGTAATCATTGCCGAAACCATAAAAGGCAAAGGCTGTTCATTTATGGAAGACCAGGCATCATGGCACGGGAAAGCGCCGAATGATGATCAATATTGCAGTGCAATGAATGAATTGGGAGGTGACATTAATGGCTAAAGCAACAAGAGAAGCTTACGGAGAAGCATTAAAAAAACTGGCGGCGGAAAATCCGGATGTTGTGGTGCTGGATGCTGACCTTTCAGGTTCCACAAAGACATCTGAATTTAAAAAAGTTAGTCCCGAAAGATTTTTCAACGTGGGAATCGCGGAGCAGGATTTGATCGGAACAGCGGCTGGAATGGCCATTGCCGGAAAAATCCCGTTTGCAAGTTCATTTGCAATGTTCGCTGCGGGAAGGGCATTTGAAATAATCAGAAATACCGTCGCGTATCCGAAATTGAACGTAAAGATTGCCGCAACTCATGCGGGTCTTACAGTGGGCGAAGACGGAGCGTCGCATCAGGCTATTGAAGACATCAGTTTAATGAGAAGCATTCCGAATATGACGGTAATAAATCCTGCAGACAGCATCGAAGCTGAGCAGGCAGTACTGAAAGCTGCGGAGTACGTTGGTCCTGTATATATAAGACTGGGAAGAATGGCTGTGGAAAATGTGTATGACGAATCATACGAATTCCAATTAGGCAAGGGAGTCGAAATTAAAAAAGGAAAAGACGTTACAATAATTGCGACCGGACTGATGGTTCAGGAATCACTAAAGGCTGCGAAAAAGCTTTCAGAAGAAGGTATAGATGCCGGTGTAATAAACATACACACAATCAAACCCATAGATAAAGACATTATAATAAAAGCCGCAAAGGAAACAAAGGCAATTGTAACAGCCGAAGAGCACAGTGTCATAGGCGGTCTCGGAAGTGCGGTGCTGGAAGTTTTGTCCGACGCTTATCCTGTACCGGTTAAGAGAATCGGTGTTCAGGATACATTCGGCGAATCGGGAAAACCTGCGGAACTTTTGGAAAAATACCATCTGACGGAAAAAGACATTGCCGATGCATGCAAAGAGGCAATTGAATTAAAAGATATAAGCAGAGTGTAGTTGAGCTGCCGCAACGAAAGATTTGTGACGGTTCAAGAACTAAATCTCATCGTTGAATGAGGGTGTGCAGTTTTGCATATAAAGTTAATTGGTTAAATTATTTTTGTCAGTTATTATTGGTGATGCCCTGCCGATTGTTTTACGGAAAAATATTCCGTAAACAATTGGCGGGCATTTTTGATCTGCTGCACAGGAAAGTAAGATTAAATAATTCCGCTAAATTTTAACAATGAAATCGTTTTTAGAAATGGAAAGCATTTGTTAAAAAAATAAGTTGAATTTTTAATAATTTTTTTTGCATTTTATATTGACATTGTGGTGCGGTCAAGGTATAATAACTGATTTGACATTTGTTGCCGAATAGTGTATACTTATTATAATAGGAGGTAATAGAATGTTTAATTTAGGTGATAAAGTCGTGTACCCAATGCACGGAGCCGGTGTAATCGAAACGGTTGAACAAAAAGAAGTACTGGGTGAGGTTAAAAATTACTTTGTTCTTAAGATGCCTATAGGTGAAATGAAGCTTATGATACCTGTAGACAATGTTGATAATATAGGACTAAGAAACATAATCGACAAAAGTACGGTGGAAAAAGTATATGATGTATTGAGACAGAGCGCAGTATTAAACGATTCTAACTGGAACAAAAGATATCGTGACAATATGAGCAAGATGAAGACCGGAGATATATTTGAAGTAGCACAGGTGGTAAGAGATTTGACGTTCCGAGACAGGGAAAAAGGTCTTTCAACCGGCGAAAAGAAAATGCTTGTCAGTGCAAAGCAAATGCTTGTGAGCGAGATTGCACTTTCGACAAATAAAGACGGAGAAGGAATACAGGAATACCTGGACAACATCATTAACGAAGATGCGCTGGAGCAATAATCTAAAGGATTTTGCTTAAGTGCATTTTTCTTTTTCATTTTAAATTAAGGCAAAATTAATGTTCGTTAAGTATAATTTCAATAAAATAGTATAGCCAAACAACAAAAAATATGGTACATTTAATAATGTAGCAATATATGGTTATACTTAAAAGGAGGTGAGTTAATGATAGATAAAATTATAAAAGCAGTTGTTTCTGTCGTAGGAGCATTGCTTGGTGCATTTGTGGGGGTGCTCCTAAACCAGAATAGTCTTCTTAGATTTACGGAGTTTCAAAATGTGTTAGTAATAATCGGTATCAGTTTAGTCTTTGGAATTATATTTTTTCTTCTATCAACTAAAATTAAAAAAATTGGCCTTGGAGTAGTCAGTGCTTTTGAAAGTGAGTTGCTGAAATTTTCAACAATGGATATCATTTGGGGAGCTTTAGGCCTTATAGTCGGATTTATAATTGCATTCTTAATAAGCCAGCCGTTTTTGGACATTAAATATGTAGGTACAATTGTTGCAATTTTATCGTATCTATTATTTGGATATTTGGGAATCAAAATATCTACAAGGAAAAAGGACGATGTGGCATGGCCGCAGATTAATCTTAAGAAGCAGACTGCAGGAAGAAAGCAGGATAAAAATGCAAGAAAAGAAATGATTTCACCAAAAATTCTTGATACCAGCGTCATAATTGACGGAAGAATTTCTGACATATGCAAGACAGGATTTATAGAAGGAACATTGGTAATACCGGAATTTGTACTTAAGGAATTAAGACATATAGCGGATTCATCAGACAGCCTCAAAAGAAACAGAGGCAGGAGAGGTTTGGATATTTTAAATATACTTCAAAAGGATGATTGTGTAAGTGTAGTGATTGAGTCAAAAGATTACGGCGATAACATCGAGGTGGATGTTAAGCTTTTAAAGCTTGCCAAGGAACTTGGCGGCAAAGTTCTCACAAACGACTTCAATTTAAACAAGGTTGCTGAATTCCAGGGCGTTGAAGTTTTAAATATCAATGAGTTGGCAAATGCAGTGAAACCTGTGGTACTTCCGGGAGAAGAAATGAATGTGATGGTTGTCAAGGACGGCAAAGAACCGGGCCAGGGACTGGCTTATCTGGACGACGGCACAATGATTGTTGTAGAAGGCGGCAAGAAATGTATCGGAGATTCTGTGACTGTTACGGTTACAAGTGTTCTGCAGACAGCTGCCGGAAGAATGATTTTTGCAAAATTAAAAAATGTAATAAACAAAGCAGTTTAATCAATAATTGAAACAATATTAAGGCACTCGTTATGAGTGCTTTTTTGTTTGACCACAAACTGATGAACGGTAGAAAAGGCAGCAGTTGTTTGCTTTGCCTTGTACAGTATTGACGGAACTGCATAATAGCTTTGGCAATGGTTAAGCTAACCGTATCTATGTTTTAGGCGGTGAGTTATGGTTATAGTTGTTATAAGGGCAGTTATTTTATACAGCATACTTTTGACATCCATGAGGATCATGGGAAAAGGCGAGCTGGGAGAGCTTCAGCCCTTTGATCTTGTGGTTTCATTGATGCTTGCGGAGCTTGCCGTAATGCCAATGGAGGATCTGGGCGCTCCGCTGCTGCATGGTTTTGTGGCAACAGCCACGATAATGTTTCTGCAGTGCCTCATATCATATATTACATTGAAAAGCAATTCTGCAAGAAAAATAATATGCGGAAGCCCTACAATAATAATTGATCACGGTAAATTTAACACCAAGGCAATGAACAAACTGAGAATTAACATAAACGATGTTCTCGGTCAGATGCGTTTAAAGGGATATTGCAATGTTGAGGAAATAGATTACCTGATAATGGAGACAAACGGGGAAATGAGCATTATAGCTCCGGAGGAACCTCNNCCATTGAGACTATACTTGATGGACAGGTAATGCACGATAACTTCAAGAAGTTCAATGTTTCATACAAGGATTTCGAAAAGGAACTTAAAAAGAAGAAATTAGTGCCAAAACAGGTTTTGTACGGGTTTGTGGATGAAGAAGAACAATTTATTTTTTACAAGAGGTAGCTTATGAGAATGGTGGTTATATCTTTAATTATTTTGCTTGTGCTGATAGGAATATGGATTTGGTTTCACTTTACATGGGTGGAGCCCATAACTTCATTCTACTATGATGAACTGGACGGTTTGTCCAATTTGATTTCAAACGAGCAGTGGAACAGCGCCGAGGAGGATATGGTGTTTTATTATGAAAAATGGCAGGATGTCAGAAATTTATGGATTTATTTCATCAACCAAAGTGATATCGACAACATTGATTCATCCATCAAAAGACTTGAATCATTTGTAAAAAACCGTGACAAAACAAGTGCTCAAGCAGAGCTTGAGCACTTGAGGATACTGTTCAATATAATCAAGGAAAATGAATGTCTGTCACTGGAAAATATAATGTAGCAGCCGATTATCTACCTGATTGTATTTGACAGCGTTCCGATATTTTCAATGACACAGTCGNNAAGCCGGCCCCCACGCCTGCGGGAGTGCCTGTTAAAATTATATCTCCGGGGTATAATGTGATTCCCGAAGTCAGGTCACTTATGATTGTAGGAATGTCAAATATCAACTGATTCGTATTTCCGTTCTGTCTAAGTTCTCCGTTAACATAGCTTTTTATTTTCAGATTCGGCGGAAAAGCAATGGTTGATCTGTGAATTATATATGGTCCCATAGGGCAGTAAGTGTCAAGAGATTTTCCTTTATGCCACTGTACATGCTCCTGCTGTAAATCTCTTGCGGAGATGTCGTTAGCTATTGTATAGCCGAAAATAACATCTTCTGCTTCTTCTCTGGTAACATTTTTGCACTTTTTGCCTATAATTACTGCCATCTCAACTTCATAATCCAATTCTTTGACGATGTTGTCGTGAGCGATTACATAATCGTTGTGCCCAACGGCAGGATATGCTATTTTGCTGAAATAAATAGGCTTTTCGGGAACATTGCCGTTTACGTTTTTCAAACTGCCGACTTCATTTACATGATCAAGATAATTCTTCCCAAGGCAGATCACATTTCTTCTCGGATAGGGTATGGGAGCGGATATTCTGACCTTTTCCAGCTTTATTTCACACTTCAGCGACGACAGTACCTCATCGATTTTTTTAATATTTAAATTTTCAAACGCATAGATGAGACTTAACATGTCCTGCGGCTCAGGAAGGTTAAGCTTTGCAAATACCGATGAAGAAGTAATTATTCCGTTTTTTTCCTCATTCAAAAAGCCTGTGGATTCTTTGTTCTCATATAAATAACTTAACAGATACATAAAAGCCTCCTTAGTTGTTATGTTTCTAATATAATACTTTATGAGATGATTTTCAAGTAAAGGTTAGCCAGACGGCTCATTATGAACTTATTGCAGTATAAACTTCCATATGATATAATAAATACAAAAAGGTAATAAAACCTGTACGGTTTTATTTGATTTAATGTATTTATTGAA
>DMJQ01000196.1:13643-28702 GCA_003457065.1 Clostridiales bacterium | reverse complement strand
TGTATTTATTGAATCGTTGTGTCAAGCCGATAGGCGGCTTGCCTTATGATATAATAGTAAACGAAAGTTAAATCTTTATAAAGGGGTATGGCATGAGCAGATTTATGTTGAATGAACTACATAAAGAGATATTACAAAGTCTAACGAGAAAAGAATTTTTAAAAACAGTTAATATTACGGAAGAAAAAATACAGTCGCACATTATAAATAAAAAGTTTGTCAATAACCTTCTCATACTTATTAACAAAAAACATTTATTATGCAGCGACGTTCTGAATTTATCTTCTGACTTAATAAACAACGTTTGCCCCGATCAGCCGAAAGACTGGCTCTCATACATATTTCAATACACATTGCATAAATCATTTCCGGATGCGGCTACAATCAAGCTTTATCCAAAGTATGAAAACGGCGTGCTCATATACCTGGAAGTGTTAAAAACAATACTCCGCCATGGAAAAAGCAGCGGAATATTTGATAAGTTTACGGATTTCGAATTTTTGACCGAAGATGAAATTAACGATCTGCCGAACCCTGATGAATATATTAATTTTATTGATAAGTTCGATAGAAATTATATATATGAATTAATGATGCTGGACAACGAAGTAAACGGATATAATTCATTAAATCATGTGGCGGCCGTACATTATGTTGCCATGCATGTGGCAAGACAGCTGAAAAAGACAGGTTCTCATGTAAACCTGGGGCTCGTCTCGGGAGCTGCCGCAGGACACGACATCGGAAAGTACGGATGCAAGGGAATGGAAAAAAGAAGAGTACCGTACCTTCATTATTACTACACCGACCAGTGGTTCACAAAGTATGAAATGCCAAGTATAGGCCTAATTGCATCAAATCATTCGACATGGGATCTGGAGCTGGAGAATCTGCCGCTTGAATCTCTGATACTGATTTATTCTGATTTCAGGGTTAAGAACAAGTCGACAAAAAACGGATATGAAATGCACATATATGAGCTGAGCGAATCTTTCCGCATAATTCTTGACAAGCTTGACAATGTGGATTATGCGAAAGAAAAAAGATATCAGAGAGTTTATTCAAAACTTAAGGATTTTGAAAATTATATAGTACATGAGGGAATTAACACTGACTTTAAATCCGAAGAGCCGACTCCGGCAAAATTTGTTGACTTTGCACTTTTAGACGGATATGAAGTCGTTGAAAACTTTAAGTACATGGCAATTGAACACAACACCTCGCTAATGAGCAAGCTCAATAACGAAGTTGTATTTTCAAGCATGATCGAATCGGCAAGGAGCGAACAAAACTGGCAAAATTTAAGATCGTATCTCAATATTCTGGGTGAGTATTCGATTTATCTGTCGCAGAAAGAAAAACTGTTTACGCTGAGCTTTCTTTATGAAATGCTGGTTCACAGGGAAGGTGACATAAGGCGTCAGGCAGCAGGTCTCATGGGAAGCATAATAGTTTCGTATGACCTGGAATACTCAAAGGAATTTCCAGAGGATGTTAAGATAGAGCTGAACGAAGAAACCACAGGTCTGTCCTTGTGGGATAAATATCTGATGATGTATCTTGATCCGGGCTACAAAGTAACCGATAATCACAAGGAATGGATCGGCTATTCATTGAGGGTATTCGTTAGTTCCGTCCTAAACTCAGACAGAAACAAGGATAAGAAAAGTTACCTGGATATATTTTTATATGATTTGAAAAATATTAAATTAGAAGGCACGGCAAGGTTCAGCACGCTTAATTCTCTTTTAAGCATACCGGTAGAGCTGTATGAACCGGAGCAGCTGAATTTTGTTATTGAATATGCGCTTGATTCGCTTAATGATCCTGCTCACAACATAAGACTCATGGCGGTGCAGTTTTTCAATATGCTGGTAAACAATAAAAACTTGGCGAAGGTATCTCTTGATAAAATTTATGATTATGTTTCCGTTATTTCAGAAAATGACGGCTTGAGCATAAATTATTTAAAGGGAAAAATTGCGGAAAATTTAAATATGCCTTCGGATATTGTTGAGAAATATCATGCCTTAATGGAAAGAAGCAGCAACGAGACGTCAAGCCTGTTTCTTAATAACTTAAAAGCTGCGACTCCGTGGAATGTAAAGACAATAAGCATTGATTACATTATGGAAAACATCAAGAGCAGAAATGAAGTAACATTGCTGCAGACAGCCACTCATCTGGCAAATCTGGTAAAGGTAAGTGCCAAGGAATCTGTGAGAAATAAGGCGGGAAACTCTCTTGTCAGCATAGGCCCGCTGCTTACAATAGACCAGAGGAACGAAATTGCCGTGGAGCTTTTCAAGGGGCTTGAAATTGATGAGCTGCAGTATGCAAAATATATTCCGGAGTATTTGGGCAGATTTATGATGCTTCTGCCTCCGAAGGAACTGGATGAATGCATACTTGATTTAAACAACGTATATAAAGGCGCTAATCCGAGAGTGAGTGCTCTTGTAATCAATACTTTCGGTGTGGTTGTACAGTATTACCCAGAATACAACGCGAGATTTGATGAGGATGATGAAAGCCCTNNGAATACTTGGAATTATATTGAGCGGACTGGCAAACTACAATGTTCAGGTTAAGCAGGAAACATTTCTTGTCATAGGCCAGCACATATTCGGTTCGAAAATATTGAGCCTGGCAGAAAAGCACAAGGTATTTCTTTTGATATATAAAAAGCTTTTGACTTTAATAAACGAAAGGGAACTGGGAGCATTGTTCTTTTTCAACAATTCATCGTCTTTCAACCATATATACAGGTTTATAAGCGACTATGAATTTTATTTTGAGAATTTTGAAATCAACATAAATAAAAATATCGCATTTTTCCCGGGCACATTTGATCCGTTCTCATTGAGCCACAAGGGTATTGTTACGGCAATAAGAAATCTGGGATATGAAGTTTATTTGTCGGTAGATGAATTTTCATGGTCTAAAAAGGTTCAGCCGCGGATGATACGAAGGCAGATAATCAACATGTCCATAGCTGATGAGCTGGGAGTGTACCTGTTCCCGGATGATATTCCGGTTAATCTTTCTAACAAAAATGACCTAAAGGCATTAAAATCATTGTTCCCCAACAAGAACATCCATATTGTTGTGGGCAGCGATGTTCTGCATAATGCAGCAGCGTACAAGGCAAGGCCTACGAAGTATTCCATACACAGCTTTAACCACATAGTGTTTAAGCGAACGCAGGATGATATATCATCAGCGTCGCTGAAAAAAACGGAAGAGACTAAAAACAGAATCAAAGGCTCAATCATAGAGCTTAAACTTCCTGTGTACCTGGAAGATATCAGTTCTACTCAGATAAGAGACAATATTGACAGCAACAGAGACATTTCCAATTTAATAGACTCGCTTGCGCAAGGTTTTATTTATGACAGAAATCTGTACACAAGGGAGCCTTTAGACAAGGGAGTACTCAAGTCAAAGCCGTTTACCATAGAAATAATTGATGATTTAAGCAAAAATATAGTTGATGAAATAGGACATTATATTTTTATGCACACAAGTTTGTATGAAAATATAGGGGAACAGCTTGTATCAAAGCAAATAAAGCTGCTGGTAATTAGAGACAGCAAAAATTCAAATAAACTGTTAGGATTTTCGGCGTTCCATAAAATCGGATCGTCTGAAGTGTACAAAGAATTCCAGAGCCAGTCCATAGCTAACTATGTTAGGGAAAAGACCGCAGGCAGAATCATAGTAATAGACGGTATTTTCATAAATCCAAGCAGAATCTACAATAATATGGAACAGATAATACTGACTGAAACTCTTGCGTATTGCCTGAAAAATGATTTTACCTATGCGCTCTATTACAATATTATGTCCAACACAAATTCGGATGCGGTTCTTGAGACTCTGGTGCTGCAGGGATTCCAGAAAGTCCGTGATGAAACTTCAAATAAATCCGTATATGCGGTGGATATGAAATTCCCCATCTGTCTGACTTTAAATATGGAGAGCTTTATAAAAGAGCCGCTGAATGCAAACGAAAAGGTTCATGAGGCGGTAGTTGACGCGAGAAAGAGGCTGCAGCAGGCAATGGCGGGGCTGTATCCGGGCTCGCTTGTCCTGTCGATTGACAACGACATGATAAATCAGACGCTGATTAATAAAATATGCAGCATCAACAACGTGAGCAATGAAATGCAGATTCCGAGAGTGCTGGGAGAAAATATGTGCGTGCCTTTCGGCAATATTTTAAAGGGCCTTGTTGTACCAAACACGGTTACGAAATCACTACACACGGAGAAAGTATATTCAACAGATGCCAAAACATTTAAAATAACAGAGTATCCGTTTTATTCTCCGATTGAAAATCAGATCAAGACGATAAAATCATTTGAGAAACCTGTTATACTGGTTGATGACCTGCTTCACAAGGGATACAGAATAAAAGAAATAGACCCAATACTTAAGCGATACAATATTGATGTTAAAAAAATAATTGTAGGCATTATGTCCGGCAGGGGAAAGGACTTAATGGATATACAGGGGCGTGACTCGGACTGCGCATACTTTATACCGAATCTGAGATTATGGTTTAACGAAAATCTCATGTATCCGTTCCTGGGAGGCGACGGAATGTGGATGGACAATGAAAATATGCTGAATTTAATACCGTCAATAAATTTGATACTTCCTTATTATTCTCCAATGTACATCAGAGGGGCATCAAAGGACTCCGTATACAACCTGTCAATGGTCAGCCTCGAGAATGCCAAGAAAATCCTGCTGACATTGGAAGCGGAATATCAGGAACTGTATGAGAAAAAGCTGACGGTGAAAAGGCTGGGAGAGGTGCTTATTTCTCCGCGACTGCCTTATATCGGCGATAATATATATTATGATTTAAACATGGAGGCATCCCACTACATGGATGCCAGCATTGAAACATTAATAAAGCTTGAAAGGATTATAAAATAATGTTTTATTACAGATATGAAAATAAATACTTATTTTCCATTGAAGACAGTTACGATTATGAAAAGGTCAACAGTTTTCCGGATGATTTAAATGAGCTTTATTACCTGTATGAGTCCGACAGAAATAAATCCGCAAGGTCATATGCGCTGACCGATGCATCGGATTTGTTCAACAGGGAAGAAAATATTGATGTGCTGAAATTAAAAGACTCCCATGAGGAAGTTCCCGGAAATATTTTAGATATCATAAATCGTAAAAGGGTAAAGGCAGTCAACACCTGCTACGACAACTATGAGGAATGCTTTTTTATGGGCAGCAGAGCCAGGAAAACAGTCAGCATTCTGGCTTTGGGAGATGTTGGCAGCACACTTCTGACGGGTTTGAAGCTTCTTGGAGGAAATTCTGTCAAATCAATCGGAATATACGACAGGAGCCCGGATAAAATCAAAAGGTGGGAATATGAAATGAATCAGACGTCATTTCCTTTTAATTTTGACTTAATGCCACAAGTCAGTGGCATTGAAAAGGATCAGCTGTTTGACTGCGACATGTTTGTGTTCTGCGCATCAAAGGGAGTTCCTCCTGTCGGAAGCGAAAATGTTGATGTGAGAATGGTTCAGTTTAAAGAAAACGCAAAATTAATCAAAGAATATGCTGTCATGNNCGGCAGAAAAAAAATTCAAGGGCATATTTGCGGTGGTTTCAGATCCGGTGGATTTGCTTTGTGCCGCAGTGCTCAAAGAAAGCAGGGGAGTTCTGGCACCAGAGCAGATTAAGGGATACGGTCTGGGAGTAATGAATGCGAGAGCCGCTTACTACGCTAAAAAATATGCGAAATATTCTTCGTATCTGACCGAAGGCAGAGCTTACGGCCCTCATGGAAACGGTCTCATAATTGCAAACAGCATTGACAATTATGACGATGAATTATCACGTGAGCTGACAAAACTTGCGGTTGAAGCAAACCTTGAGGTGCGTAAAACGGGATTTAAACCGTATGTGGCACCGGCGCTGTCATCCGGCGCAATATCCATAATCAGCACGCTGGAGGGAAAGTGGCATTACAGTTCAAATTATCTGGGCGGTGCATTCATTGGAGCAAAAAACAGAAATCTGGACTCGGGATTGGAAATCGAGAAAGTTCGTATGTCGGATAAACTGTTTGAAAGAATTAAAGAAACATATGGGGATTTACTGAAATTAGGCAGGTAGTCACAGGCCGCGGCCTGTGTGCTGACCTGTTATAATATGGGGGTGAAGATTTGAGTGAACTGACAATTTTGATGCCCGGAGAACCATCGGCAAGGCTTCAGAACATTTTGGAATATTCAACAGGGGGATATGACTGCAATGTTATAAAAACATGCGAGAAAATGAATGATTTAAAAAATCGGAAGATATTGTTTGCAGTTGAACTGGGGGATTCGGGCATAAATATTGATCTTTTCAAAATGCTTGAAAAAATAAAACTATCGGGCATCTGCATGGAAAATTCCGTGGGAAGTGTAATTGTCAACAGCAACAGTGAATTGTTTTCAAGAGATGCGGCACGAAAAATAATTCTGTATGCAAATCAGGCAGGATGTATGTTTCCGGGGAGACCTCTTTCGGAATCGACCGGCTCTTTAAAAAACTTCAANNTCTCCTCATTTAAGCCTGGAAGAAGTGTGCCTGGAGGACGGCAGGGATGTTGTGGAAAGACTGATGAACTTTAAGGTTAATAAACTTTCCGATCCTAAGATACTTACTCTTCATGCCAGCAACTACGAAACGTCCAACACGCTTTCACTGTGGAAGATGGTTAAGGACAATCTAAACGGCTACAACATCAACGAAATACATATCGAAAACGGATCAGTGAGAGACTGCAAGGGATGCCCATACAAGGCATGCAAACACTATTCTCAAAGCAACAACTGTTTTTACGGCGGAATAATGGTCGAAGAGGTATACCCTGCAATCATCAACTGTGATATTCTTATAATGCTGTGTCCCAATTACAATGATTCCATAAGTGCAAATTTGTCGGCTGCCATCAACAGGCTTACCGCACTGTTCAGAAAGGTGAAATTTTACGACAAATATTTGTACAGCATAATTGTTTCCGGATTCAGCGGAAGCGATATTATCGCTCAGCAGCTCATAAGCTCGCTAAATATAAACAAGACTTTCATGCTTCCGCCTGAATTCGCATTGATGGAAACAGCAAACGATTACGGTGAAATCGAAAAGGTTGAAAATATAAAAGAGAAAGCAAAAGAGTTTGCTGACAGCATAAAAAGGTGCGTTGCCGCCGTGACGGAATCATAATTATAATGTTAAATAATGTGTTAATATGCGCGGCAAAAAAATAAATTATTTGCTGAATAGTTATTGACATATGCCGGTAACAAGGATATACTGTTATTTAGTTAATGGCATATGCCATTAATGAGAGCAAAGGATGTGAAAATATGCCAAGACCAAGAAAATGCAGGCGCGTATGCTGCATGCCCGACAGCCGAAACTTCGGTCCAATGGACGGCAGCTCTGATGAACGTAAAGTCATTGTGATGACGGTGGATGAGTTTGAAGCTGTATGTTCGATAGATCTCGAAGGGTTTAATCAGGAGGAATGTGCAAAGCAAATGTCTGTTGCAAGAACCACCGCACAGGCGATTTACAACAGCGCCCGCGTTAAATTAGCCGAGTGTCTCGTAAAAGGCATGGAGCTGTCCATAAGCGGAGGCGATTACATCCTATGCGACGGAAAGTCTTTTAACTGCGGATGCGGCCGCTGTCATAAAAAAAGATGCCACGAGGCAGACGAAGAACAAAACAAGTGAGGCGGAACAAATCGACAGCAATAACCTGCTAACAAAAAATTATGAAACGAGGGAAAGAACATGAAAATTGCGGTAACATATGAAAATGGTCAGATTTTTCAACATTTCGGACATACGGAACGATTTAAAATTTATGACATTAATGACGGAAAAATTACGGAAGCCATAACAGTCAATACTAACGGAAGCGGCCACGGAGCGCTGGCAGATATTCTTNNTCTCATATGCGGAGGTATTGGCGGCGGAGCCAAAAGAGCTTTGTCAGAGGCGGGCATAAAACTTTACGGTGGTGTGTCGGGAGACACGGACAAGGCTGTTGAAGCATTGCTTGCAGGAAAACTGGAATTCAATTCTGAAGCTACCTGCAGCCACCACGGCGAACACCACGGCGATGACTGCGGAGAACACAGCTGCGGCGGACACGACCATCACTGCGGAAATTAATCAAGGATACTTAAAGCTCTCGGAAGCATGTTTCGAGAGCTTTACTGATTGTATATACAATAAAAGACAGCGTGAGCTGTCTTTTTTGTCTATCAGAATTTTTATTCTAAATCTTCGTCTTCGTCGAATAACTCATCAAGCTCTGCTTCATCAAGAATTTCATCAAAGGCTTTTGTAACGCCTTCATATTCTTTATCTGATTCAATGCTTAAAAGTTCAAATGTACCGTCTTCATATTCCTCGAATCCGTAAAGATAAACTTCGCCATCCTCCTGGTTTTCCAATGGCAACAAAGCTATGTAATCTTTATCTTCCACAGGGAAAATCGCAATGATGGCACACTCAACCTCTGTGCCGTCTTCAAGTGTAATGGTCATTATTTCTTCTTCATGATCTCCGCAGCCGCAGCCACATCCGCAATCATCGTCGCCGCAGTCGCAGCCGAACAATTCTTTATCTTCACTCATATTATTTTACATCCTTATAATTTATTTACCTATCCTATGATAGATACCTAAACTTTAACAGAATACATTATAAATTGCAAGACGAAATTTATTAAAATTTTAAATCTTTACAAAATAGGGAATTTAGTGTATAATATAAAATGCAATCGGGATGTAGCGCAGTTTGGTAGCGCACAAGCATGGGGTGTTTGGGGCCGCAAGTTCGAATCTTGTCATCCCGACCAACGTAAAGTCATGTATGAGAATTTAAACTCATACGTGGCTTTTTATTTTAAAAGTATTAAAAATCATGACCATCGGCTCAGCCGGTGGTCATGATTTTGCCTTTATTGGTTATTGATTTTTCAAAATAACATCATGTGCCGAGCCTTCTGAAAGGCTTGTTGCGGAAACGAGCACAAGTCTGCCGTCTTTCTGCAGTTCTTTGATTGATTTTGCACCGCAGTTACACATGGTCGATTTAACTTTGTGAAGTGTACTTCCGAGTCCGTCGTCAAGTTTGCCGGCATAAGGAACATATGAATCTACGCCCTCTTCAAATTGAAGGCCTGCTTTTCCGCCTAAATCGTATCTTGCCCAGTTTCTTGCCCTGTTAGAACCTTCACCCCAGTATTCTTTTACGTAGCCGTTGCCGTATTTTATTTTGGATGTAGGGCTTTCATCAAAGCCTGCAAAATAACGTCCAAGCATTACGAAGTCAGCTCCCATGGCAAGTGCCAGTGTTATGTGGTAATCTAAAACAATGCCGCCGTCGGAGCATATAGGTACGTAAATTCCTGTTTTTTCAAAATATTCATCTCTTGCCGCAGCAACGTCCAGCACTGCCGATGCCTGGCCTCTGCCGATGCCCTTTTGTTCTCTTGTTATGCAGATTGATCCGCCGCCGATACCTATTTTAATAAAATCAGCGCCTGCATCCGCAAGATAATTGAAACCGTCTTTTTCGACAACATTGCCTGCGCCTACTTTTACTTTGTTTCCGTACTTGCCTTTGATCCATTTTATTGTGTCTGACTGCCATTCGCTGAAACCTTCCGATGAGTCGATACACAAAATATCCGCTCCCGCTTCAACCAGTGCAGGAACTCTTTCTTTATAATCTCTTGAATTAATACCTGCCCCAACTATATATCTTTTTTGGTTGTCAAGAAGTGAGTGTGGGTTTTCCTTGTCTTCTGAATAGTCTTTTCTGAAAACCATGTAAACCAGATTAAAGTTACTATCCACTATTGGAAGTGCATTTAATTTGTGTTTCCAGATAATATCGTTAGCTTCTGAAAGAGTGATTCCTTCATTGCCTACAATGAGAGATTCTGCCGGAGTCATGAATTCTTTAACTTTTTTATCCAGAGCGTCTCTTGTGGTTCTGTAATCCCTGCTTGTTACAATACCCAGAAGTTTTCCGTCTGATGTCCCGTCGTCGGTAATTGCCATTGTTGAATGGCCTGTTTCTGCTTTTAGTTCAAGCACGTCCTGCAGCGTGTTTTCAGGTGTAAGGTTTGAATCGCTGATTACAAAACCGGCCTTGTATTTTTTCACTCTGCGAATCATTTCTGCTTCGCTTTCGATTGACTGTGAGCAATATATAAAGGATATTCCGCCGTTTTTCGCAAGGGCAATAGCCATGTTATTATCAGAAATGGACTGCATGATTGCCGATGAAAAAGGTATGTTCAATTTTAGTTCCGGTTCTTCGCCTTTTTTAAATCTGCAAATAGGTGTACTTAGATCGACATTGTCAACAATACAATCCTTTGTAGTAAGGTTTGGCAGAAGCAAAAATTCTCCAAATGTTCTGGAAGGCTCGTTGATAATTCTTGCCATTATTATATCTCCTTTTCATATGTATTAATTGTTATTTACATAATAATTATTCCTGTTAGATTATCATAACATGATTGTGTTGTCAATATCTATATTTTACTTTGAGTATTGCAATTGCGGTAAATAAGCTGATTATTGCCGGTAAAAAAAATTATTGTTGACACCCGCACGCATATAATATAGAATAATCGAAAATAAATAATTATAAATTCTGTGAAGAGAATAGTAACTGTCGGCTACACCTGACAGCGAGCAGGAACAGAGTGAAAGTTCTGCAAGGTGGCTGGCGGCGAAGAGGGACTCGGAGAGGACATCTGAGCTGTGCAAGGATGGAACGTTAACTGCGTTAAAGTAATTGAGTGGACTTTGTGTCAATTTGAGTGGTACCGCGGATTTAACCCGTCTCATTATATGAGGCGGTTTTTTTATGAAAAAATTTATTACTAATTAAATGTAGCAGGAAGGAGATTGTATGGAAAAATTAATCGAAACATTAAACGGAATATTAAGCGATGCGTTTGAGAAATGCGGATATGAAAGATATTTCGGCGGCGTTACAATATCAGATCGTCCTGATTTGTGCCAGTACCAGTGTAACGGTGCATTGGCGGCGGCAAAGAAATACGGCAAAGCACCTTTGAAGATTGCGGGAGAGGTAATTGAAATATTGAAAGATAATTTTTGGTTTGAAAATATTTCTGCAGCCAGACCGGGATTTATTAATTTAAACATAAAGGACAGCGTGCTGGCGGGTTATTTAAATGAGATGAACATGGATGAGAAATGCGGATGCACCAAGGCGGATAAGCCTTTGACCATCATAGTCGATTACGGCGGAGCAAACGTTGCAAAACCGCTGCATGTGGGACACATACGCGCCGCCGTCATCGGAGAAGCGATAAAAAGAATATCAAGATTTATGGGACACAATGTGATAGGTGATGTGCACCTGGGAGACTGGGGACTTCAGATAGGCATGATTATATCCGAGCTCAAAAGGCGCGAGCCGGAGCTTCCGTATTTTATTGAAGATTACAGCGGCGAATATCCTGCCGAAGCTCCGTTCACAATAAATGAACTTGGAGAGATATACACCGCGGCAAGTGTCCTCGCTAAAAATAATGAGGAAGCCATGAAAGATGCAAGAAAAGCCACATCCGAACTTCAGGCAGGCAAGAAAGGTTATGCTGCGCTTTGGAAACATATTTTGAATATATCCGTGACAGATTTGAAAAAGGTATACTCATCTTTAAATGTGGAGTTTGATTTGTGGCTGGGTGAAAGCGACTGTGAGAAATACGTTGATGAAATGGTAAGTTATCTGAAAGAAAACAATTATACCTATGAGAGCCGTGGAGCATTGGTAGTGGATGTGGCTGAAGAAGATGACACACATGATATTCCGCCGGTGATGATACTTAAATCTGACGGATCATCGCTGTACAGCACTACTGACCTTGCAACCATATGGCAGAGGGTTGAGGATTATGATCCTGACATGATAATATACGTCGTTGATAAAAGGCAGGATCTGCACTTTGAACAGGTTTTCAGATGTGCTAAGAAAACGGGTATTGCAGCTGACAAACTTTCTTTTGACTTCATCGGATTCGGAACGATGAACGGCAAGGACGGAAAGCCTTTCAAAACAAGAGAAGGCGGTGTCATGAGACTTCAGGATTTAATTGAGACCATAGATGACAGCGTATTGAAAAAGATGGATGCAAACAAGGGCTTCAGTGAAGAGGAAATGAACGACATAGCAGGAAAGGTCGGTCTGTCCGCATTGAAATACGGAGATTTATCCAATCAGGTAACCAAAGATTATATATTCGACATAGAAAAATTTTCGTCCTTTGAAGGAAATACGGGACCGTATATTTTATATACCATTGTAAGAATTAAATCTATTTTAAACAAGGCATGTGCAGAAGGGAAATGTTCAGGTACCGTTTCTATACATGAACCATGCAGCCAGTGCGAGAGGGATTTGATGTTGAAGCTGTCAAGATTCAATGAGGCCGTTGAGCACAGCTTTTCCGAGAAGGCTCCAAACAAGCTGTGTGAATATATTTATGATTTATCCAATGCCTTCAATAAATTTTATCACAGCAACAGAATTATAAGTGAAGAAAACGCCGAAAAGAAAAACTCATGGCTGTGTCTTTGCGATCTCACCAAAAATATCCTGGAAATTTCCGTGGATTTGCTTGGAATTCAGGTGCCTGACAGAATGTGATTAATAAAGAAACGAAGACTTTCATTTCCTTCGTTTCTTTATTTTTATTGTTCATTAATATATGAATTCCTGTTGACATAAATGCATTATAATGGTATATAATGGAATTAAATATAAATATCTTTGAGAAAGGGAACGATCATGAGTTTTCAGGATTTAGATATAAACCAAACAGAGTGGGAACTGGTATGGAACGAAATATATAAAACTCAGGGAGAAGTGCAGCATGATGTTCTGACTACTGTTTTAACGGCCGCTGAATTATTTAAAAGAGAGCATGTAAAAAAAGTTCTGGACTTGGGCTGCGGAACAGGCAGGCATTCTGTTTTTCTTGCACAAAACGGTTTTGATGTTACTGCTACCGACATATCCGAAGAAGGAATTGAAGTAACAATACAAAAAGCCATAAAATCGGGATTTGAAATTTCTACCGCTTGCCACGATATGCGCGCCATCCCATTTGAAGACGAAACCTTTGACGCGATTTTGTGTATATGGGTATCTGGTCACGGTAATTACGAAGATATGAAAAAGCACGCAGATGAAATGTTGCGCGTACTGAAAACGGGCGGAATTATTTTTGCCGACTACCAGTCAAAAGCAGACGAACATTACGGAAAAGGCATTGAGATTGAAAAAGATACATTCATATACAATATGCCGGGAGAAGAAAAAATCCCTCATCATTATTCCGACCGCCAGGAACTGCAGAAAATTTACAACGATCGGTTGTTGGACGTAAGACCGTTTACATATATATATTCAGGCGAAAATGGAATAAAAGGAAAAATTGAGGCACTTGTGGCAATCTGCAAAAAAACCAGATCTTCGACACCGCAATAGGCTGAAAATGCTGATTAAGGCAGAAGCGGTATAACTTGAAATGGTCTTCTGGCAGCGGTGATGGGACAGCCAATTCTGTTGAAACCTCTCTCATACCTTGGAATCTTCGTTTTTTATATAGTAGGAAAGTTTTCATCCTATTATATAAAAAACAGAGGCCTATAAATGGTCTCTGTTAGAAGGTAGAGTGGAGTAACCTTTTTTTATTTATAAAAGATTTTTTACGAAAGTTCCTTCTTTCATTATTACTTTCATTTCATTTACAGTTATATTTTTTATATTATGTAATGGATTTTTTTCAAGTACAATTATATCAGCATACTTGCCTTGTTCTAATGTACCAGTTATTTTATCTATTTTAAGCATCTCTGCTCCATTTTTAGTAGCCGCCATGATTGCTTCCATCTCTGTTAATCCTGATTTGTTCAAAGTGTATATCTCTGTTATAGCATACTTCCCATATGGTGTAAGGCTTGAACAAAATGAATCTGAACCAACTGTTATTCGTATTCCTTTTTTATTTGCATTTTGCAAGTTTCCAACTATACGATTTAATTCTTTTTCTGCTGTTGTATTACCTTCGTAATTATCTAATATTGGTCTATATGGTGGTTCATAAACTGTAAACCATTCATAGAAAAATTGTAATGTAGGACAGAATGTTATATCCTTTTCTTTCATTATCTCTAAACATTCTTCATTAAGCTCCTGCCCGTGTATTATAGCGGATACACCAGCCTTGCAAGAATTAAGTGCACCTTCATAACCTTCTGCATGAGACCAAACTGGAAGATTCACCATATTACATTCGTCTACTACAGCTTGAATTTCCTCCATACAATAGTGACTGTCTGCTTTAGCGTCATGTCTCCAAATTCCACCGCCAGTTGACCATATTTTTTATTGCATCTGGGTTATTTCTTAATCTTCTTCTTATAGCTCGTCTTAAATCCCAGGGCCCATCTACTCTCTCTGCCCATGGATGGGAATCATTATTATATTCCAACGGTAGTTTATGTGAATCTCCATGTCCAGCGGTTCTGCAAAATCCTAATCCTGAAGTAACTACCCTCGGACCAGTAATCACTCCTTGTTCAATCATATTTCTGATATGCGGACCAAATCTGGATATTTCTCCAACGCTTGTTAAACCATGCTCAAGTGACTCTTTTGCTTGGGCTACAGCAACTACTGCTTTTTGCAATAAAGGTTCAAGAACCCAATCACTGTCTGAGTCTGTAAGATTTCCGCTAAAATGAAGATGTGTATCTATTAATCCAGGCATAATTGTTTTGCCTGTAATGTTTATTTTTTTATAATCTTCGCCTATTTCTATCATTTGCCCTGTATATGCTATTTTTTTATCTTCTACTAATACAACTGAATTTTCAATAGGTTCGTTTCCTGTGCCATCAATTAGCAGCCCACCTATAAATGCTGTTTTATTCATTGTTGTTGCCTCCATTCTTT
>DMJQ01000196.1:7924-13570 GCA_003457065.1 Clostridiales bacterium | reverse complement strand
AATTTGCATATTATCATAATACCTCTCAGGAATTATTGGTATATGTAAATTATATTTTTTATTTATCAATAGTCTGCACACACTGTAAATGAGTGATGCTAATGCAATAAATAATATCATTATCAAAATGTCCAACCACATCAACCCTTTCATATTTAATAAAATATAATTGCTTAGTTATATTATATTATTTATATATCATAATGCAATAAGAAATGTAATATATTGGGAGTGCGAGCCTGCGATAAGTTCTCGTCACGATTGACTATTATTTTAAAGACGGTGAATTTAAGGCGGATAAGAGATTACTTGCTGAATAGGTTTTGAACTGTCTTGTTTTAAATAATATAATCAAACTGCCTAATATTTTTAGACAGCTTTTGATTTAAGTTGAGAGTTATTTTTTGTTATAGAAAAGGCTAAACATCCAGCAGCTTTTTAAATTCTCCGTATCCTTTATCCTCCATCTCCGAAAGAGGTATGAATTTAAGCGAGGCGCTGTTGATGCAGTATCTCATGCCGCCTTTTTCTATCGGTCCGTCATTAAATACGTGGCCTAAGTGTGAGTTCCCATTTTTGCTCCTTACTTCAGTTCTTTCCATGCCAAAGGTACTGTCTCTTTTATATACTATGTTTTCTTTGGCTATGGGTTTTGTAAAGCTGGGCCAGCCGCAGCCGGATTCGAATTTGTCGGACGAAACAAACAGAGGTTCTCCTGTGACAATGTCAACATATATTCCTTTTTCTTTGGTGCTCCAGTATTCATTTTCAAACGGAGGTTCCGTTGCGTTTTTCTGAGTTACACTGTATTGGATATCTGTGAGTTTTCTTTTTATTTCATTTTCAGATGGTTTATTGTACTTATTTTTTTCATTTTTCATGGTCTGCCTCCAGGTACTATGGTATCTATAATAAGTATACCGTGTCAGGCAGTTTTTTAAACATAATTAAATCCGNNCCCCGTGGTATAATTTTTGCGGCTATTCGCTGAAGAAATCCCATGATGCCGAGTGTTGACACGGCAAAATTATATTTTGAGCTCCAAAGGGCATGACTTGCAACATTGCGGGCCTTTAATGCCAGCGGAAAATGCCTGATGGCGCTGCTGTTTGAGGTGTCCTTTGCCACCGGAATAAATTCCGTATCTTTTATCCAGTAGGGACAGACAGCCGTAACGTGAATTCCCCTGTCAAACAGCTCCCAGCGTAGCGCACGGCTGTAGCTAAGAACAAATGCCTTGGTTGATGCGTATATATTCAGCGATGGCAGCGGCTGGAATGCCGACGAAGAACATATTTCAAGAATGCGCGAGCCGCTTTTCATATATGGAAGTGCCAGCTGCGTCATGGAAACTAACGCTTTGCAGTTTAAATCAATCATGTCATTGTTGTCCTGCTCATTTATCTGTGCATAGTTTCCCATTTTGCCGAAGCCGGCGGCATTGACCAGGATGCGTATATCCGGTTTTTCTTCTTCAAGCATTGCTTTCAGTGATGAATAACTTTCAGGATTTGTTAGATCCAATGGTATGGGGCGTATCAGACCCGGATTTTTTTCTGCAATTTCCTGCAGTCTGTTTTCACGTCTTGCAATAACCCATATGGAATCAAGTTTTTCTTTTCCGCAGATTTGATTTACAAATTCGCGTCCCAATCCGCTGGATGCTCCAGTTATTATAGCTATTTGCATATTTTTGCCTTCTTTTCTATGTAATTGAAATATTGTCAAATTAAATTTAAATTGTTGGAGATATCATTATTATAATGATATCCCTGCAGCTTAGTCAATATTAATTATTTTCATCCAAAGTTTTTAAATTTAATCTTTATATGGAGAAAGTTTATGTTTGCTTAAGATTAAGTTAATAATACGGAGATATAATATGTATAAAGTATAAATATTATAAAGATGACATAAATTATGGAGGAAAAAATGAAGGAGCGAAAAAATACCAAAAAGCCGTTTATATATTACTACGGAATAGTGCTGCTTATAATAGTGCTGTTAAATGCATTTGTAGTTCCGTATTTAAACAAGTTGACTTCAAGAATAATAGAGGTTGATTACGGTACATTTCTGTCAATGGTTGAAGCGGGGGATGTGACAACCGTTGAAATTGATGACAGGCAGATTGCTTTTCTGTCCAAGTCTCATGAAGGAAATGTTTATATAGCTGGAAAGATGGACGACCCCGAGCTTGTTGACAGGCTGCGTGCTTCAAGCGAAGAAATAAAATTTTCAAAGGTAATTCCTAAGGAAAATTCAGCCTTTTTAAATGCAATACTGACATGGGGGCTTCCACTTCTGCTCTTTATCGGAATAGGGCAGTTGATATCAAGGCAGCTGCAGAAAAAAATCGGAACGGGAGCAATGCAGTTCGGAAAAAGCAACGCCAAAGTATATGTTGAGGCCCAGACTGGAAAAAGATTTGAAGATGTTGCCGGACAGGACGAGGCGAAAGAAGCTCTGACTGAAATTGTGGACTTTCTTCACAATCCGAAAAAATATGAAGAAATAGGAGCAACCATGCCAAAAGGAGCGCTGCTTGTTGGACCTCCGGGAACCGGCAAGACGCTGCTTGCAAAAGCTGTTGCCGGTGAAGCAAAGGTACCTTTCTTTTCAATATCAGGCTCAGAATTTGTGGAGATGTTTGTCGGCATGGGAGCCGCCAAAGTTAGAGATTTATTTAATCAGGCAGGAAAAAGCACCATGCATAGTTTTTATCGATGAAATAGATACAATAGGTAAAAAAAGAGACGGAGCAGGCGGATTTGGCGGAAATGATGAAAGAGAGCAGACATTGAATCAGCTTTTAACGGAAATGGACGGTTTTGATGCTAAAAAAGGCGTCGTGATACTTGCGGCAACAAACAGACCCGAATCATTGGACAAGGCTTTGCTGAGGCCGGGACGTTTTGACAGGCGTATACCGGTTGAACTTCCGGATCTGGCGGGACGTGAAGCAATTTTGAAGGTTCATGCAAAAAATGTGCAGCTCGAAGATAATATCGACTTTAATGCGATAGCGAGAGCGACGGCAGGAGCCAGCGGTGCAGAACTTGCAAACATCATAAACGAAGGTGCTTTAAGAGCAGTTAAAAACGGAAGAAATAAAACATCGCAGGAAGACTTGGAGGAAGCGGTTGAGGTTGTAATTGCCGGATATCAAAGAAAAAATGCGGTGATTTCTCCTAAAGAAAGAAGGATTGTTGCTTATCACGAAATAGGTCATGCGCTTGTTGCGGCAAAGCAGGACAACTCTGCGCCGGTTCATAAAATTACAATAATTCCTCGTACTTCCGGAGCACTGGGATACACGATGCAGGTTGCGGAAACAGAACAGTTTTTATTATCTAAGGAAGAAACTTTTAATAAAATAGCAACATTCACCGGAGGACGTGCCGCTGAGGAAGTCATATTCAATACGTTTACAACGGGGGCGTCAAACGATATTGAACAGGCAACAAAACTGGCGAGAGCAATGGTTACGCGTTACGGCATGAGTGAAAAATTTGATATGATGGCATTGGAAAGTGTGAACAATCCATATCTCGGAGGGGATGCTTCATTGGCATGCTCGTCCGAAACTTCAAGCAAAATAGACGATGAAGTGCTGAATATTATTAAAAGCGCCCATGAAAAAGCCATAAATATTTTAAAAGAAAATGAAGACAAACTTCATGAGCTGGCAAATTATTTGCTGGAGAAGGAAACAATAACCGGTGATGAATTCATGAGGATTTTAAACAGGGAACAAGAAGAGTAATCTTAGGCAGGTGAGCTGATGAGAGACGAAATATTAAAAAAAGAATTGTGGGATATGGTAAGAAACATTGCTACAAGCATGCAGACGACTTTAAGACCAATAATGGATGTTCACGGGCTTACAACCATGCAGGGGAGGATTCTGGCGGCGGTTAAGGAATGTGAACACGGGAATGTAGGCACAATATCAAAAGTGATGGATATAAGCAGCAGCAACGCATCAAATATGTGCAAGAAGCTGGAAAAAGACGGCTTTATAACAAGAAACAGAAGTGCCATGGATGAAAGAGTTGTGGAGCTTGAACTGACAGAAAAGGGCGAAAATGTATTGGGAGAAATCAACAGTGAAATGAAAAAAATTTACGGACCTGTTTTAAAAAGCAAGACAGACGAGGAATTTGATTCAATAATAAGTGGAATTAATTCGCTAAATGAATTGCTGAAAGAATTTGAAAAAAGAATTAGTAATCAGGAGTGACTTATGAATATTTTAGTAACACTGGATTCAAATTATGTTGAACAGCTGGTAGTAATGCTGACTTCGCTCATAAGATCAAACAATGATGAAAGTTTTGATGTTGNNTAATCTGATAAACAGCTGTGTTGAGGGTGAAGACTGCAAGATAATCAACGTGAAAATATCAGATGATATGTTTAATGACGCACCCATAACTGACAGATATCCAAAGGAAATGTACTACCGTATTTTTGCGGCTCAGTATCTTCCTGAGAATTTAGACAGAATTTTGTATTTAGATCCTGACCTGGTTGTAATAAACAGCATAGAAAATTTATATAACATGGATATGGGCGGCAATTTTTTTGCCGCAGCCTCCCATGTGAACAAAAGCCTTAAAAAGATTAATGAAATAAGGCTTGACATGCCTGAGGACAGCACTTATATCAATTCGGGAGTCATGCTTTTGAATTTAAAAGAGTTGAGGACAAAGCAGATGGTTCAGGAAGTATATGATTATATTGAAAATAAAAAAATATTTTTATTTTTGCCGGATCAGGATGTAATAAACGGAGTTTATGCGGATAAGACCGTCCATATTGATGCAATGGTGTACAATTTAAGCGACAGATATTTGACTTTATTTAATGCAAATCCTAAAAATATAAGCTCTAAGAGAGATATGAGATGGATTGCACACAACGCATCGATCATTCATTACTGCGGCAGAAATAAGCCATGGAAAGACGGTTACAGGGGAGAACTGGGCGTTTTTTACTACTACTTTGAAAATTTAGTCAAAAAAATAAATAAAAATCTGGTGACTTCATATTAAAATTTTTATTCTACCCCGAAAAATTTGTCTTTTACACGAATATTATTATGTTATTTAAATAGCCCCCCTTGTAAAGAGTTATTTTAGGTTCTTTACTTATAAAAGATGGTTTCATTATTGAAATCATCTTTTTATATGCTTTCTGTCGCCCTAATATAATACTGATCTGTACCTTTTGAAAATGTCAGGGAAGTTTATAATATTATTAGGACTTTCTTAAGAAAGGAAAGAAAATTATGAAAAACGTTCCAAAAGTAGCTGCAATACATGACATGTCAGGCATTGGAAGATGCTCAATGACGGTTATTATACCAATCATATCGGCATTGGGATGCCAGGTCTGCCCTTTGCCTACGGCACTTCTGAGCAACCACTCCGAGTACAGGTATTTTTATTTTTTTGATTTCACGGATCATATGGAAGAATACTACAGTTACTGGGAAAAAAATAATGCTGAATTCGACTGTCTTTACAGCGGATTTATAGGCTCCGAAAAACAGATAAATATTTTGAGCGAAATAATCGATAAAATGAAAAAGCACAATAATCCGCTGATTGTTGTTGATCCTGTAATGGGAGACCATGGTAA
>DMJQ01000196.1:232-7900 GCA_003457065.1 Clostridiales bacterium | reverse complement strand
ATGGTAGCGTATACAAAACATATACAGATGAAATGATTAGAAAAATGGGCTTTCTTGTCAGCAAGGCTGATATCATAACTCCGAACTTAACTGAGGCAGGAATATTGCTGGGCGAAAAATATACCGGAGAAAAAATAAGCACGGCAGCACTGAAAAAATATTTAAACCGGCTTTGTGAAATGGGACCAAAAAAATCACTGATAACAGGTGTTACAACCGATGAGGGAGAACATATCAATGCATGTTTTGACAGAGATACAGGTGAATACTGGAAAGTGACATTTAATTATGTTGATGCGAGATATCCCGGGACGGGCGATTTGTTTACGTCTTTATTTGTAGGATATTTATTAAATGGAAATAAATTGCCTGAGGCAATGGAANNATGGAAAAAGCTTCAATTTTTGTTTCAAAAGCAGTGTTGACAACATATGAAGCAAAAACTCCGAGCTCCGAGGGAGTTCTTTTCGAAAAAATAATGAAAGAGCTTTACTGTGAGTCAATAAAGTATAAGTATGCTAAAATATAAATAATGATAAACAGAGAAGGAAAGCTGATCTTCGTCGATGTCGAAAATTGTATGAAGATTTCTTTCCTTCTTTTTTTATGTACAATTGGTATATTTTTTAAAATTGTGTAAATACTATGGATAATTTACAGGAAATTTTACTTTTAATCCCAATAGCACATTAAATTATGCAGAGAATTAGAACATAAATCACGAACTTAAGAAAAAATTAATTTGTATTATTTGCGCAATTCGATTATAATACCTTTTGNNAGTTAATACTTATACAAAAAGTAAATTTTTTATGGTAAAAATTTATACCTTTAATTGACAACGAGAGTGTCAATTTCGGAAAAACTATTAAAGGTTGGTGGTAAAAATGAAAAGAAAAAGATACCCATTTTTTATTTTAGCAGTATTGATAATGAGCTTTATTGTAACTTATTATGATAATGAGGGAAACTCTAAATTAAATGCATTTGCGGAGACGCAGGATGTGGAAATACAAACTGTGGAGACACAAGATGCAAAAACAGAAAATGCTGAAACACAAAAGGTGCAGACAAAAAATGCAGAAGTACAGGATGCAGGAGCACAAAGTGTGGAAACAACAGAAGCAAAACCTCCATTAAAAGAAATAAAGTATGATATTGACAGAAGCAGCGTAAAACATGATAAAAAAATATTATATAACAATGAAAAATATGTTGACTATGAACAAGTAGTTCAAGAAGGATCTGACGGCATGAAGAAATCAGTGTACCAGAAATGTTATGTTGACGGTAAGCTGACTTCAAAGAATTTAGAGGAAGAGATTGTCTATATTGATCCTGTAGATGAAATAATCGAAGTAGGCACTAAGGAATATGAAACTGTTGCTTCACGAGGCGGAGTAAGATCTTCGGATGAACTCGATATGGTTGCAACGGCATATGACTTATCATATGAAAGCACGGGCAAAAATCCAGGCGATCCCTACTACGGAATAACAGCATCTGGCACAAAAGCTCAGCCAGGTACAGTTGCAGTTGATCCAAGTGTAATACCTCTTGGAACGAAGCTATACATAGCTTCTACAGATGGCAGTCCTGACTATGGTTACGCAACAGCCCTTGATACAGGAGGAGCAATTAAGGGTAACAGAATTGACTTGTTTATGGAAAGCGGAACAGATGCTAATAACTTTGGCATCAGACAAGTGAAAGTTTATATTTTAGAGTAATATCAATAAGTTAGAGAATGAAAAAAGAAAAAATTCACTGTGATTTTTTCTTTTTTTATATGCAAATTATGCAAAATGGTGTATATTGTAACTATAGCTTAAATGAAAAGATTAAAACAAGTGCGAGGAAGTTATGAAAAAACCAATATTTATAGGAATATCCGGAGGNNGGAGCGGTTCCGGAAAGACAACAATAGTAAAACGAATATATTCGGCGGTTCCTGAAAAGAGTATAGCGATTATGGAGCATGACGCTTACTATAAAGATCAGAGCTCGTTAACATATGAAGATCGCTGTAAAACGAATTACGACCATCCTTTTGCATTTGACACTGATTTGTTTGTGGAACATATTAAGGAATTAAAAAAGGGAAATGCAATTCAAAAGCCCATTTATGATTATGGAATACATAACAGAAAAAGGGAAACAATTGTTGTTGAACCAAAAGAAATTATCATTGTGGAAGGTCTCCTTGTTTTTTACGAAGAAAGGATAAGAGACCTACTGGACATAAAAATATATGTTGATACGGATGCGGACATAAGGATTTTAAGAAGAATAATAAGAGATATAAATGAGAGAGAAAGAAGTCTTGATTCAGTTATCAGCCAGTACATGAACACTGTAAGGCCGGCTCATGAGCAGTTCATTGAACCGAGCAAAAAATATGCGGATNNTGGAAGGGGGCAACAATTTAGTCGCGGTTGATTTAATGGTGACAAAAATAAAATCACTGCTTTATCAGCACAAAACTGATTAACAACAGAGGAGATTTCATTGATTAAGGAAATAATAGTGGTAGAAGGCAAATCTGACATATCTGCCGTAAAAAGAGCGGTTGATGCGCAGGTTATTGCAACAAGCGGTCTGGGCCTAAATGAAAATATACTAAAAACAATAAAAAAAGCATCCAAAAATAAAGGAATAATAATATTGACCGACCCTGATTATCCGGGGAAAAAAATAAGAAACATGCTTTCGGCCGAAATCGAAAACTGCAAGCATGCTTTTATACCAAGAGACAAAGCAAACAAAAACGGAGACATAGGTGTTGAAAATGCATCGCCGGAAGATATAAGGGAAGCGCTGAAAAATGCAAGAGCTGAAGTATCTGCAGGCAGGCAGGAATTTACCAACATCGACATGGTGTATTATGAGCTTATCGGAAGTGAAAATGCATCAAAGAGAAGAGCACTGGCGGGAGATGAGCTGGGAATAGGATATTGCAGCGCAAAGCAGTTTTTAAAAAGGCTGAATTCGTTCGGCATCACCAGGGAAGAGCTGGAAGAAGCAATCATAAGATCAGAAAATAATGAGGTAACGGATAAATAATGGATGAAAAAAAGCTATATTCACCCAGAGTGATGAAGGATATACTGGACAGATACGGATTTAAATTCAGCAAAAGCCTGGGACAGAATTTCTTAATAGACGGAAATATAATAAATAAAATAGCAGATACGGCTGAACTGGATGAAAATTCGGGAGTGCTTGAAATCGGACCCGGATTCGGAACGCTGACTCAGGTTTTGTGCGGCAGGGCAAAAAAGGTCGTCGCCGTTGAAGTTGACAAAAGCCTGGAAAGAGTACATAAAGAAACTTTGAATTATGACAATTTGAAAATCATATACAATGATTTCATGAAGGTTGATGTCAATAAGCTTATTGAAGAAGAATTCGGCGGACTTGATGTTAAAATAGTTGCCAATCTGCCGTACTACATAACAACGCCCATAATCATGAAAATATTGGAGGAAAGATATAAAATCTCCAAAATAGTGGTAATGGTTCAGAAGGAAGTTGCACAAAGGCTGAATTCGGCTCCCGGCAGCAAGGAATACGGAGCCATTACTCTTGCCGTGCAGTACAGGGCAGATACAAATATAGCCATGATTGTTCCTAATTCAGTATTTATGCCGAGACCGAAGGTCGATTCGGCAGTGATAGAATTTAATATACTTAAAGAACCGAGAATCAAGGTGGAAGATGAGGTTTTGCTTTTTAATGTCATAAAAGCATCTTTCGGTCAGAGGAGAAAAACACTTCTTAATGGGCTTTGCAACAACTTGAAGCTTCCGAAGGATACGGTCAAAGAAGCTCTGGCAAATGCGGGAATGTCTCCGGGCATAAGAGGAGAAACACTGAATCTTGATGAATTCGGAAGAATAGCGGATGAATTAAAAAAATTAATATAAAGGGAGGCATTTATGAAAATTTATACCAAGACAGGCGACAAAGGGCAGACATCATTGTATGACGGAACCAGAATCGATAAAGATTCTTTGAGAGTGGAATCCTACGGAACTGTTGATGAACTGAACTCATCCATCGGTCTTGCAGTAAAATTCGTAGAAGATGAAACCATCAGTGAATCCTTGAAAAAAATTCAGATGCGCCTTTTCTTTGTAGCAGGCGAACTGGCAACAGTGGAAGAAGGAAAATACAAGTATAAAATCAAGGAAGAGGATATTGAGGCGCTGGAAAAAATAATCGACGATTATCTTCCGAAAATAAGCGGAGCCGATAAATTCATAGTGCCCGGTTCTTCAACTGCGGCCGCGGCGCTGCATGTTTCACGGACCGTATGCAGGAGGGCCGAAAGAAGAATCATCACATTAAAACGAAACGAAGATGTCAGCGACGTTCTTCTGAAATTTGTAAACAGATTGTCGGATGTGCTTTATACTTATGCCAGATATCTGGAAAGCGACCTTACTATAATGGACTTTGAAAAGTTTTACAACGAAAAATTATAATGAAACTGCTGCAAGCGGTTATCAGCCTGCAATTTCAATGGCTGGCTGGACCGCTCACTGCAGCGGTTATTTTTTTAATTAATTTTTAAGATTAAAATTCTTTACAAAATAATTTTTTGTGATATCATATATCAGTGATGTGTTTTAATGGAGGAATTTATTTTGAAGCATTTTATAAAGGTATTTTTCAGAGCTCTCATTTGCTTTTCCGTAGTAGTGGCAGGCGGACTGTTCGTGCTGACAGGCTTCCAAAGCGGTGGAAATGCAGATGCTACAGATATATTCAACATTATAGGCAATAATAATAAAAACGAAAGAGTAAATGTACTTTTATTGGGTTTGGAACACGAGCATTCCGATACGATAATGGTAGCAAGCTATGATACAAAGACCAAGACAGCTGATATTATTTCTATTCCGAGAGATACATATGTGGAAAGAGACGGATTTGTAAACAGTGCAAACAATAAGATAAATATTATATATACCGTAAAAGGAATTGAAGGACTGGAAGAGACTATTCGAAGCATCACAGGAATTGATATAGATAAGTACGTAACAATCGATTATGACGGAGTAAGAGCGGCGGTTGAAGCAGTAGGCGGAGTAGAAGTTGATGTTCCGTTTCATATGCGATATACCGATCCGTATTCAGATCCTCCGCTGGATATAGATATACCCGAAGGCAAACAGATCATTGACGGCGATAATGTAATGGAATTTTTAAGATTCAGAAAAACAAATTACAAGGGATATTCCGGATATGCCGAAGGAGATCTGGGAAGAATAGAAGCTCAGCAGAGTTTTGTCAAAGCTGCAATAAAAAAAGCATTGAGTTTCAGGCTTCCAAAAGTAATCAGCGAGGTATTCCCACATGTTGATACCGATTTTACATTGGCGGAGGCAACTTCTCTTGCAATGGGAAGTGTAGGTTTTTCAATTGAGAATGTGAATTTTCATGTGCTGCCCGGTGGGACAAAGACTTTAAATGGTCTTTCATTCTATATTATAAATCATGAAGAAACTAAAGATCTTGTATATGATATACTTGACATACAATAAAAAAACGCCTGCTGCAGGCGTTTTTTTATTAAGTGCAACATTAGAAAATGTCTCTATCAGTAGGAGTTTGATTTTGTTTATTAATGAGCATTTTTTCGCCCATTCTGACCATTTCTCTGACGCTCAATCCATTAACAAGTGCAGGATACATTTCTGATGTCATACCGCTGATGGTCGGAATGCCCAAATCCTGAGCAATTTCCATTTTTAAACTGTTGATAGCCTGCTGAGCTTCAGGAACTACCAATTTATTTCTGCTNNGACTTTCATTTTATGAAGCTATATATTTATTATTATCTCAAATTAAAAAAATAAACTGATAAAAATTTCATGAAAAATAAAATAATACAAAATTAAAACAATGTTTAGTAAAAAAATGAGCAGTTTAAACTGCCCATTATTTTTATCTTGGAACTGTTGTAGGAGTTTTAAGGTCGCTGCAATCCCATTCGCAGGAGTTCCAGCATCGATTTCTTCCACCTGTTCCCAAAACATCGTTAGTGCATTTACGGTTTTCGCCTGTTCCCATAACATTGTCATGGCATCTGCCAGTACCTGAAACACAATTACAGCAGCATCCGCAGCCTGTGCCTAAAACACCATCACAAGTACCTGTACCACTTATGCATCCAGGTCCTCTCAGTGCGATTTCAGGAATTCTAAATGCTCCCATAACCTGCCTGCTTCTATTTGCATTATTAGATCTATTGCAACTCATCATAACACCTTTTCCATTTAGATTTTGAGCCAAGCTCATTAATATCATATTCCGCTCTTAATAAAGTGTTACGACCTGTCTATACTTTTTAAAAATTTTGTCGAAAATTTTTTCCGGATGGGTTTCAACTCTATAGAAAATGAAATAAATCGTCAGTATGCTGTATGTGTTTCAATTAATTGTGGTAATTTTAGCCAGCCTATAATATAATATTGGTATCATAAATTTAAGGAGAGACGATTGCGGAGTTACCAGTAAATTGAGTTGAGATTTATGAATATAATCAAATGGGAGGCATCAATGATAAGTTATAGGGATGTACCGTACAGTCAGATTTCAGTGATTAAGGATTTATGGGATAGGAACAGAAAGTATCATGAAGATTTGTCCAAGCATTTCGGAAGCATTTATTCGAATCTTGTTTTTGAAGACCGGATGAAACCCTTTGGGCAATTTGACAAAGAGCATATAAAGATAACGATAGCAGAGAATTCTCATGACAAAAAAATAATAGGATATTGCATATCTACATACGAAGGAAGCAAAGGAGAAACTCAGACGCTTCACGTGGCAGAAGAAGCACGTGGAACGGGAATCGGCAAAAATCTGATGAACAGTAATCTTAAATGGATGAAGGACAGCGGCTGTACAGTTGTCAATATTACGGTCGCGTTTGAAAATTCAAATACCATCGAATTTTACAGGAGTTTGGGATTCAGAGAGAACACCATTGAGATGAGATTGGAATAACGTTGCCATGACTTCAAGACATGACAATGTATGAAAGGAGGCAGTAATTTGATATTAACAAAAAGACTGTATTTAACCGAAGCACAGGAAAAAGATATAGAAATAATTATGGAAATGGAAAAGCACAAGGACAACAGAGATTTCGTGTGGAAGGGCACTTATGAAGAACACAAAGAGGAAATAGAAAATGATGATTATCTTCTTTTGATGATTAAAGAAAAAGATAGTGATGACACGGTGGGTTTTGTGCTGATTAATTTGGACAACAAGTCAGAAAGATTTGAACTACGAAGATTTGTTATTTCCAGGAAAGGAATGGGCTACGGCAAGGAAGCAATGAATGCATTGCTTAAGCACGCATTTGAAAAACTGAACATGAACCGCTTCTGGCTTGACGTATACCCCGATAACACAATAGGCATAAAGCTTTACGAAGGAGTGGGAATGCACCGTGACGGAATATTGAGACAGAACTACAAATCAGAAAGAGGTCTTTTAGATCAGATAATTTATTCAATGCTGAAAAACGAGTATTACCAGACAGCTAAAACAGAAAAATAGAGCATGGCTTGGCTTTCTTTCCTGGCAAATATGAAAGCAATGAACTTAAAATGAACAAATCTAATTAGTATGGACTTGTGTCTACTCTAT
>DMJQ01000196.1:0-217 GCA_003457065.1 Clostridiales bacterium | reverse complement strand
TTAAGTATTTTAATACCCTCTCTTATTTTAACCTGCTCTATTTCAGATTTTGAAAAGTTTTCGTCAGCTCTTTCATCAGCGATTATTTCTTCGGTCAGTTTGCAAAATTTCGACAATCTTTTTGCATATTCGTTAATTGCATCAGTAAAAAACCGCTCTTTTATTTTTCCTACGGAGATTATTGTTATTTTCATGCTGCCACCTTAATAGTATTTTA
>DMJQ01000167.1 GCA_003457065.1 Clostridiales bacterium | reverse complement strand
AACATTTCTCTTCCGTAAATTCCTTTAATCTGCAGTCCGTTAAACACAACCTTATTCCAGTCAACTGCGGTGTCTGATTCCTGAAGTCCCAGCATGGCTATTTTGCCGCCGTGTGCCATATGGTCTATCATCTGATTGAGAGCCGCGGCATTTCCGGACATCTCCATTCCTACGTCAAAGCCTTCTTTCATGCCAAGTTCTTTCATGACATCGTCCAGATTTTCTTTTTTAGTGTTAACTGTTCTGAAATTTCCTATCTTTCCGGCAAGTTCCAGCCTGTTGTCATTTACATCTGTTATAACAACCAGCCTTGCACCGGCAAATTTTGCGATTGCCGCAGCCATAATACCGATCGGTCCGGCTCCGGTAATGAGAACGTCTTCTCCCAAGACTTCAAAATATAATGCCGTGTGAGCCGCATTGCCAAATGGATCGAATATGCTGTACAATTCTTCAGGCAGTGATTTATCACAAAGCCATATATTAGTGGCCGGCAATGCCACATATTCAGAAAATATTCCTGTCCTGTTCACACCTACGCCTTTGGTGTCCTTGCACAGATGCCTTCTGCCGGCAAGACAGTTTCTGCACTTCCCGCAGACTATGTGTCCTTCACCGGAAACTATATCACCTTTGTGCAAATCTTTTACACCTTTTCCTACTTCCACAATTTCGCCCACAAACTCATGACCGATTGTCATCGGAACAGGTATTGTCTCCTGCGCCCATTTATTCCATGCATAAATGTGCACATCGGTTCCGCATATTGCAGTTTTGTGTATTTTTACAAGAACCTCTCCTTCTTCCGGAGCGGGCACATCAACTTGTTCAAGCCATAATCCAGGCTCTTTGTATTTTTTTACAAGCGCGTCCATCTTTGCCATACAACTCACCATCCTTATAATATAAAAACGTTTTTTCCATTTACATGATACTTCAAATCTGTTTTCATGTCAAGAGCCAAATATATGATTTGTTCACATTTCATACACAGTTGAAAATGTGGATTTCTGTCGATAAATGTCAAAAAAAACAGATACTTGTAAGTATCTGTCGCAAGGGTGACATATTCATGTCACATTAACTTTTTAAGTTTAAAATCCATGTAGTCACATGAAACACAATGAACGGATATCTGCTCAATCATCCCTTCTCTTACGTTCTTATGCCCTTCCTCTCCGTGAAGATGTCCGTAAATGCACATCTGTACGTTATACTCTTTGAGAATTTCAAAAAATTCATTTGGAAGTCCATTGCTGTCAAAGGGCGGATAGTGAAGCATGGCAATTAACGCGTTTTTACTTTTTGCCGCAGATTCAAGCGAAAGCTTAAGTCTGTTCATTTCCCTTAAATATATTTTTTCGTTATTTTCATCTTCCGAATGTTCTTCCATGGTGTCCCATCCTCTTGTGCCGCAAATAACCGCACCATCAAACTCATAGCTGTTGTTTTTCAGAAATTTAACTGACTTTAACCCCAGTTTGTCTAATTTGTTGGATGTTGACCACCAGTAATCATGGTTGCCCTTGCCTATTATTTTTGTTCCGGGAAGCTCGTCAATTTTTTGTAAATCATCAATTGNNATCAAGCTTTACAGCCCATGAAATATCCCCCGGAATCAAAACCAAATCATCATCGCCAACCGTTGCCTTCCAGTTTTCCATTATTTTTTCTTCATGATTAGTCCAATTATCACCGAAAATGTTCATTGGTTTTTCTTTTTTGCTGTCTAAATGCAAATCGGCTATAGCAAAAATTTTCATAAATTATCCTTACAGTTTTATATGGTTAAATTTTATATTCATCTGCTTGGCAAGTTCGGCTTCACGTTCCTGGCACGTGAACAGTATTATCTGTCTTCTTTCGCTTTCCTTTGCCAGCATTTCAATAGAATTTTTCAATCTTTTCGAGTCATACTGCACAAAGCTGTCATCAAAAACCAACGGAATATTCTGATTGCCGCTCAGTATGTTTCCAAGCCCCACACGAAGCGCCAGATAAAGCTGATCCAGTGTTCCTCCGCTCAGACTTTCCAGATCGATGTTTCTTTGTTTATTATCCTCTTCAATGACTGTAATATTCATATCTTCGTCTATTACAACTTCACAGTACTTGCCTCCCGTCAGATAAGAAAAATTATCACTTATTGACTTTCTTAAAAGAGGCATGAAATCACCCTTAATGGAATCTGATATTTTAATTATTCTGTCCTCGGCAATTTCAGCAACCTTAATTTTTTTCTTGAATGTGTTGATTTTATTTTGATAGAAACCTATTTCTTCCTCTACCTCGGCAAGACTTCTTGTGGTTTCTTCAATTTCATCTATTTCTTTCAATATGTCATTGACATTGTCGGATAATTCCGATTTTTCATCATTCAGCTTGAAAATTCTGAGCTGATGTGCCTGCGTGTCCAGCTTTTTGACTTCATAAAAAGCAACATTTTTTGTTCTTTCCATCAAATCTTCGAAGCTGTCATCTCCAAGTATTTTATTGAGAATACTTTCCTTGTAATCTCTGTTGTTTTTAAGCTCGGTATACTTTTCGTTGTAATCAACCGCATCCTTAAAGCTGTCTAAATCCTCCATGCCGTTATTGATTAAAATAATCTCAAGCCTTTTTTCTTCAAATACGATTTCTTTATCAAGTTTGGCAATGCTTTGTTTCAACTGCTCAATGGCATTTTTTATTCTGCCGGTTTCTTCCTTTACGGAATCTTTTCTTGAATACGCATCATTTGCTTTCCTGATGGTTTCAGGACTTAGCTCCTGCACGTCTAAAACAGACAGGCTTTTTAAAAGGCTCGCTTCCAGTTCGGTATTTTCCTGTTCCAAAGCATTTAATGATTCGGCATCATAATTTATAAGCTTGTTTTTTTCCTCATACAGACTTTTTTCGGTACTTAATTTATTAAATCTATCAACAACTTCGTCCAGATCTTTGCAGCCTGTTTCTTCAATTATCTCCAGCTTTTCTTCATTCAGTCTGTTCATTGAAATTGTATAGTCCGCAAACTCGCACTCCATACTGTCGATTTCATTTTTCGCACCTTTTATTTTGTTGAGATTCGGCTTGATAGTCAATCCCGCAAATACTGCTATTATGGCAGTAACAATTCCCGAAGCTGTGTTGACAGGCTCCTGCATTACATAATACCTGTCGATAAAGTTTTTAGCAACATCACCGTACTGATATCCCGACCACCAGACTCCGCNNAGACCCCCAGACTCCGCCCGTTAAGGCTGCAGCAAACAACACCAGTAAAGCAGCATTTCTGATCCGTGACGACTTGTAACTTTTCATCTTATCGTAATCTTCGTTTCCGAGAAAGACACCGGTTATTTCTATTTTCCTGTCCGTGTCTTCGATCTTGCCGTAATTATCAAGGAAACTGTCGATATCAACAATGTTTATACTGCTTATGCTTTCTTTTCCCGAATTTATCTTAGCTTTCAGCTCTTTTATTTTTGTAATATTGTTCTCGTACCTGCTGTAATCCTGATTTAATTTGTCAATATCAAACAATTCTCCGATTTTATTGGATATATCCAAAATTAATGCATCCAGTTTTTCTTCGTTTTCTTCAATGTCCTTTTCAAGACCGCGCCTCTGGCTGTACATTGAATTTAAAGCACCTTCAATATTTACGGCTTCTCTGAAGTCACCGTCTGAATACTTCCTGACATTATCTTCTGAATAATCTGACAGTTCATTATTAATTTCATCTAATTCATTTTTTATCGGTTCCGCTTTTAAAAATCTGTCCTTCGCCACAGACAGTTCATAATCGTGGAGTTCCTTGCTCAGTTCTTCAATACGCAGGTTCAGGTCCTGAATTTTGCCGGAAACTCTTTTCTTTTCCATTACAAGAAACATTACCTGTCTCTTAGCATTGAGTGAATTTTCCCTCGCATCCTCCAGTTCACGCAATCGAAGTGTGTACTGTCCAAGAAGTGTTTTATCGTTATTTTCATTGCCGGCTTCTTCTTTGATAATGCTCAATCTCTGAAGAATTCTGTCTATGGAAATTGTTTCGTCTCTCGTCTCGCTCAAATTCATTATTTTGTTTTTAAGCTCTGTGGCAAGTTCACGCTCTGTTTTGTTTCCCAGTTGTCTGACGCTTACGGTATTTCTGAAGGAAATCTTATTCATGTTAAAGAAGTGATCTCCGGGACATGTAATATCTTCTTCATGCATTTCCGGTTCATCATCAGGTTTTTTGAAAACCTGTGTTGTTCCCAGCAGAAAATCCTTTGAAACAAGATACTTTTCTCCGCTGTTGTTCCTTATGCCGATTGAGCCCTTGTACAGGTTGCCATTCCAAGGCTTGTACTTGTCATATTTTGATGTTTCCTCATCTTCATCAAAGCCGTAGAGAACAGCCTCTATAAAATTATGCACGGTACTTTTGCCCGCTTCGTTTTCACCATAAATAATATTGAACCTGTTTTCAAAATATAACCTTTTGTTTATAAACTTGCCAAAAGCTCTCAAATGCAATTTATTTATGTACATTTTATTTTACCACCTTTTCTTTTCGGAGAACCTCAAGTCCAAGTTTAAAAGCCTGCTGCTCCAGCTTGTCATGATGGTTTTCAAACTGAAGCTTGTAGCTTTCAATTATGTTAAACTCATTGTGGTCGTATACTTTCTCTTCTGAATTTTTATAAGTATAATTATCATCAAATTCTATGTAGTAAAAAAACTGTTTTGCTTCATTCTCAACTTCGGCCATTGATATGTCCGTGTTGACCGTGCCTGTGAGGTCAATTCTCACGTAATCCTTTATGTTTGAAAAAGTATCACCCGAAAATTTAATTAAATCAAGCACTTTATTGAAGCTGTGATTTATTTCAAGTTCGATGCTTCGCGTTACAAACTTTCTTTTAGCAATCGGATGCAGTTCATATTCGGTATTCTTTTTTTCCAGAACTCCCTTTACTATGCCGTGCTCACCTTCTTCTTCAAAGCACATGGGTTCCGGACTGCCGCAGTAAACGGCATTGCTTCTCACTTGTGCATAGTTATGTTTTCCTCCCAATGCACAATAGTCAAATTTATTTTTAACTATATCAATACTTACAGGAAGCATTTTTGAATCCGCATCAACATGGCCGCATAGCAAAAGAACATTTATCCTGCTTTCATCCACAGAAATATCATATACTGCCTGGCTCCTGTCATTATATTCTCCGTTGTCCCAGCTCATGGAGAATATGCATAAATTATCTTCAGGAAAATCTAATTTTTCAACACGCTCCGTATTTTTAACAACATATACATTTTGCGGCCATTCAATATATTCGTACATGCTGTTGATGTTGTAAGGATCGCTGCTTCCGCAGGCAATCACAACCCTTGTGTATGGAATTGATTTAAATTTCAAAGCAATATTTTTAAGGTTCCTGAAACTTATATACTCGCCTTCAGTCAAATCGCCTGCAATAAACAAATACTGTATTTTTTCGTTCCTTGCCGTTTTAATTATTTCATCAAATGTATCCCATATTTCCTGTCTTCGCTTTTCCCTCTCTTTCAGACTGAAGTTTTCAATGTTAAACTTTCTGCCTAAATGTAAATCCGATGTATGTATAAATTTAATTTTCATGGATGCTCCCCTTGTAACCATGCGTTATTTTCCAGCAGCTGTCACTCAGCTGTTTTGTATTATTCTATCACAGAATATCTGTTCGTTCAATAATATATTAATATGTCTGTTAATCGGCAAGTTCTTTTAGCTGCTCCAGATCAAGTATCTTTATGGTTGAACGGTACACCTCGATGATGTTGTCCTGCTGCATGTTGGAAAGTTCCCTTGACAGCGACGGCCTTTTAACATTTAAAAAATCCGCCAGTTCCTGCCTCTTCATGGGCATGTCAAAAGTTAAGGAACTTGTTTTTTTATAAATGCTCAGTAGATAAACCGCAATTCTTCCTTTAAGTGTTTCGGCATTCAGAATATGCATCTTATTGTTGAGTACAACAATTTTATCCGCTAAGATTGTCAGCATGTTACTTATGAGCGCCCTGTGAAACACACACACTTCACCGCACATATTAAAAAATATGCCGTATGGAATAATGAGTACCTTGCTGTTCCCGAAACTGACCAGGTCATAAGGCGTTTCTTTGTAAGACGAAAACGCCAGCGCTTCTCCGAACAGGTCATTCTGCTCCAGCGTAGTCACTATGACTCTCGCACCGCTGTATTTTTGAGAAACCAGATTAAGCTGGCCTTCAATTACAATGCCGAATTTTTTTATTGTGTCATCTCTGTTGATAATAATCTGGTTATCCTTGTATTCGGCAACAACCGCCTTTCCGCATTTGAGTATCTGCTTGATTTCGGCTTCGCTTATGTTGTCAAACAACTGATTGTTTTTAATTATTTTAACTATTTCGTTCATCTGACCTCCGTTGGGTAACAAATGTTACATACTTTGCTTTTTCATTTTAATATAATACAATCAATAAGTAAAGAATATTTTGAAAGAGGTAAATCATGAAAAGAAAAATAGTTAAAATACACGAAGAAAAATGCAACGGATGCGGATTGTGCGTAAATGCATGTCATGAAGGGGCTTTGGAACTTATTAGNNATGTATACTGCGACGGTCTCGGCGACTGCCTGCCTCAATGTCCTGTTGACGCAATCGAAATTATCGAGAGAGAAGCCGATGATTTTGACAAGGAGCTTGTGGAAAAGAAAATGCAGGAAAGAAAACAGCAAGAAGAGCCTCTTGCCTGCGGATGCCCCGGTCATCAGGCAAAAGAAATAAAGCGCAGCACTCCCGTTAACAAAAAGGAAGAAAACAAAGAAAACATTCAGCTGACGAGCAGGCTCAGACAATGGCCCGTACAAATCAAATTGGTTTCTCCCATGGCACCTTATTTTGACGGTGCTGATATACTTGTGGCGGCAGACTGCACAGCTTATGCATATGCCAACATACATGAAGATTTCATGAAAGGAAAAATCACTTTAATAGGCTGTCCGAAACTGGACGACATCGATTATTCGGAAAAA
Organism: Clostridiales bacterium; assembly: GCA_003457065.1. Taxonomy (GTDB): domain Bacteria; phylum Bacillota; class Clostridia; order Tissierellales; family Sedimentibacteraceae; genus Sedimentibacter. The sequence continues at coordinate 11,823 of DMJQ01000167.1, read as the reverse complement.
CTTACTGCTATTTTAAAAAACAACGATGTAAAAAGCATAACGGTTTTAAGGATGGAAGTTCCATGCTGCGCCGGCATTGTAAATGCAGTTAAAAATGCGATAATGGATTCAGGAAAACTGATTCCATGGGGATACAAAATTATATCAACAGACGGAACGCTGCTGGATTAATTAAATAAATAAACTATAAAAGCTGCTGGAAACCGAATCGATTCAGCAGCCTTAATAATTTTCAACAAAGTACAGTATGTATGTAATCGCCAGGAGATCCGCACATCCTCCCGGGCTTATATTCATTCGGATAAACTGACTGTCTGTTTCATCGAGTTCATCGGTCGTGATATTTTCGATGCCTTTTTCTTCTATTAATTGTCTTATTTCATTTTGAACGCGGTCATGTGTTTCTACATTCGTTCTTGTGATTATGTTTGTATCTTTCACATTAGCAATTAAATTCAGAAGCGTCAATGCTCCTGCATCATTCAGCGAAAATCCTCTGCCTGTTAAATATTTAAAAACAGGAAGGCCATATTTTCTGACAGACATGAATCCGCCTGCCGCCTCGCCTCTGATGCCGGTTATGCCGTGCCGAGCGTACAGCCTCTCTCCGTATGTGCCTGCACTGTCCTTCGTCACTTCTTTAAAATCATCCAGTACATTTTCCGCCATTATTTTTGACATATTCAAAATGCTTTCCGTATCGATATTTTTTCCGTTTGCAAACAGATATCCCATGGCAGTACATATTAAACCCAGCGAAAATATTAATCCCTTGTGAGTGTTTACATTATGGGTTGCTTCCAACATGGCATCTTCGGCTGTCATTCCGAGGTATCTTACTCTCTCAAACAGCTGCTGAGGTTCATCACGGTAAAATTCCATTCCTGTCAGAACAAAATCCCTGAAATAAGGAGTGAGAACCGTAGAGCTGTCTATAAAAGTATAAATGTCCATGTCTTTGTGAGAGCCGTTGTTTACCCTGTCCACAAGGCCGGGTTTCGGTGTTGTGCACACTTCATACATTAAAGCACGGCAGGCACACGCCGAACACATATTTGCAAACTTCTGCCCAAAATAATCTGATATGATTTCAGCGGTCTTAAGCATCAGTTCTTCTGTGGAATGCTTTTTGCTTCTTGAGCATGCATGAGCCGGCTCACCGCATATCAAACACCTGCGTCCATCTGATCCTGCATCCTGTCTTGAAATCTTTTCTCCGTTTCTGTTTAATACGTCAATGTCGAAAATTCTCCCCATGGGACAGCTGTTTTCTATATCAATCATAAGCTTTTTTATGTAGTACGGATCGCAGTCTACGGAAAAAAATGCCTCATATCCTGTTTTCCCGCTGTTATCCTCTTCAAATGCAATATTTATCTTGTGCCTTTTCAGATGATTAAAAATTAATTTTTTTCCTTCTTCAAAGGCTTTTCCGGAAAGAGGAAAAACCTTGACGGGTCCCGGAATATTCAGAGTAAAAGAAACAAGTGTCATATCATACTGCGACAATATGCTTTTTTGCTGATGAACCCTGTCTTCTCTGGCATCAAGCATTTCCGCAAGCGTAACCTGCTGATTTTCGAGAATTTCGGCTAAATCCGTATTATGCATTAATTTCTCAACCTTTCCGCAATTTTCAGTCCTTCTTCGGACATTAAATAATCATAAGTAACTTTTGGAACCATTTTTTTTATCTGCTCGTAATTCCCTTCTGCCATCAGTTTCCTTACCCTCGATGCGCTTACCGGTTCATTGTTTTCTTCATACCTTGGTATTTCAACAACTTCGATTCCACGTTCTCCCAGAAACTTTTTCATTTGAATGTTGTAAGAAGCCGTAACCTTGTCATAAGGCTCTGTTCCCACAAATCTTTTTTTGATATCGAGAGCTTTTGCGAAATAATCGCAAAATATGGTTAAATCCAAAATGCAGTTTATATCGCCTGCTTTGTATTTGTCCTTTATGAAGTACGTTGGAAATGTTGCAGAAGAAATCAGATAATCCGATGTGGAGTGAACGACAACATTGCTTAAATGACTGACACCACTCTTTACCAGTTCATACCTTGCTTTTGCGGGAAATACGCTCTTGTCTTCCGAAACCACAAACAGATGAAGAATGCCACACTGCATCGCAGCCTTTTCTATAAGGTACAGATGTCCATTTGTCAATGGATTGCAATTCATCACTATTGCCCCTGTATCACCAGTATCTTCTGCGCCACTTATATTATAGGAGGATTTCAGAGAATTGATATACTCTGAAATCCCGTTTTTCTTGTTTTCCATCAATGCTGCATCATTTGTTCCTGCAATCAGATAAAAGCCTAAATCATTGAATATTTGTATATTTTCGACCTTGGTGAATAAAAACATATGGCTGTGTCCTCTGTTCATTCCTTCGGATGTAAGCGCCGTAACTATCTTTGCGGAAAGACCTTCACCCTGGTACGAATCAGAAACCGCTATGCATTTCAGCACATTTCCTTCCAGAGAACCTGTTGCGGCAATATTTCCTCTGCTGTCACANNTCCATCATCATAGTCCAGCTGTTCCGCATATAAAAAGTCTTTCAGTTTCTGAAGCCTGCTTCCCTTCATGGGATAGCCGAAGTCTTCGTAAAAAGTTTCGTAGCCCATAAGTCACCTGCTACAGAGTATTTTTAATTGTATCAATTATTGTGCCGTCTCTATATATTACATTGCCCACAACTTTTTCGCCCAGTCTGATATTTTTCGGTACTCCCGTAATCTTTTCCGCCGTACTTTTCAAATCATGTATGTCTACCACGGGCAGCTTTGCTTCTTTCAGGCTTTCTTTTAAATCCTCTCTTAACGGATTGACAGCAATGCCTCTTTGAGTTACCAGGACGTCAACCGTATTTCCCGGAGTTGAAACACAAAGAACTTTATCCACAACTATTGAAAGCCTTGCTCTTGTAAGAGGTGCAACAATCATCGTAAGCTTTGCGCCCGCAGCAGTATCGCAGTGTCCTCCCGAGCCTCCCATGATATAGCCGTTTGAATCCGTGTGTACATTAACATTAAAGTTCGTATCTATCTGTGTTGCTCCAAGTATTACAACATCCAGGTTGTCAACTATCGAACTTTTGGCAGTCGCGCTCGCATAGTGGGATGCCGTCACTTCTCTGTGTCTCGGATCATCTCTAAGTGACTGCACTGCTTTTAAATCAAAGCATTGAACATCCATCAGGGTTTCAAAGCATCCTGCTTCAAGCATATCCACCATGTAACCTGTAATTCCGCCCATTCCGAAACTTCCCTTAATCTTTTCTTTGAGCATTAATTCTTTCAGATATCCGGCAACCGCCAGTGACGCGCCTCCGGCACCTGTCTGAAATGAAAAGCCGTCTTTCAGCAATCCCGAATGCTGAATTACTTTTGTAGCATATGAAGCCATCATCAATCCCACCGGGTCTCTTGTGATCTTTGTTGTTCCCGAAACAATTCCGGTTGGATCTCCTATTTTATCAACACTGACAACATAATCCACATATGTTTCCGATATGGAAAAATCAGCGAGAGGATAGTCTGTCAGATTGTCTGTTATTACAACTACCTTTTTTGCATTCATGGCATCGGCAAATGCATAGCCCATGGAACCGCATGATGATTTTCCGTACTTGCCCGTACAGTTTCCCATGCAGTCAGATGTAGGCGCCGCAATGAATGCCACATCAATAGGTGTCCTGCCTGATTCGATGTCGCTCGGTCTTCCTCCGTGACTTCTGAAATCCACGGCTTTTTCCATTATGCCTGATGATATTTCTCTTCCTATTACTCCGCCCATGTAGTTGACTTCAAGACCGGTGACCACTTCATTCTTGATGTGATTTATGATAGGTGCATGAATATCAAAAAGAGAACTTGCATTCACAGTTAAATCCTTATATCCCATGCCTGACAGTTCATCCATAACCATATTTATAACATGGTCTCCGTTTCTCAAATGGTGATGAAACGAAATTCGCATGCCGTCTTTTAAGCCGCTTAATTTTATGGCTTCCTTTAAAGAACTTACAACCTTACTCATTATACACACCTCCTCCCAGTGCTTCTGCCATCTCCAGCGTCTGTCTCGCTCTTTCGACTATAGGAGCATCAATCATTTTTCCGTGGAGAGCAATTGCTCCCTTTCCCTGTTCCTTTGCAGTTCTGATGATCTCCATTACTTCTTTTGCATGTTCTATTTCTTCTGCTGTTGGGCTGAATACTTCATTTATATCCATGACATGACGAGGTGATATGGCTGCTTTTCCCGTAAATCCAAGGCTCTTTGCAAATTCTGCATCTGCCCTCAGGCCTTCTGCGTCATCCACGTCCGTAAACGGCGTATCATAAGCATCTATTCCCGCAGCTCTTGCCGCAGTAACCATTCTTCCTCTGCTGTAAAAAATCTCATCGCCTTTTTTAGTTCTCTTGCATCTTAAATCTGCTGTTAAATCCTCGGCGCCAAGGAAAATTGCCTTGACTCTGTCGTTTGCACCGGCTATTTCAAAAGCATTTTCAACTCCCAGAGCAGTTTCGATAAGTGCAATAATTGCCGTGGGTTTTTCAATATTATGTTTTTCTTCCACATAACTCATGTAATCCGCAACGGTCTGAATATCCGCTGCATTGCTTACCTTTGGAGGCATAATCATATTAGGTCTTAACGGAATTATTTCGTCCAGATCTCTTTTCCAGAAATCCGTATCTATTGAATTTATCCTTATTATAACTTCGCAATTACTGTAATCAAGGTGTTTCAGCGCATTTCTCACGAGAATGCGTGCCGCATCTTTTTCAGCAGGCGATACAGCGTCTTCCAAATCCAGTATTACGCTGTCAGCTCCCAGCACATCGGCGTTTAACAGCATTCCGGCATTGTTGCCGGGCATGAAAAGCATACTGCGCCTCATTGTTTATCCACTCCTTCCGCTCTTTTCAAAGCCGTTTCCACTCTGGCACGAATGGCACATTCCACGGCTCCTCTATCTTTTAGTTTTATCATTATATTTTTCACATTAAAATCATTTAGCACTTCTCTGACTGTCCTTTCGATTTCTTCGCCGAACTGGTTATACACAACTGATTCAAGCTCCAATTCAACTCCACTGTCATTAGGCTCAACAAGTACAAAAATATCGCTGGATTCCAGTGTACCTGCTGTCGCACTTCTTTTAATCTCCACAATATCACCATCCTTTATTTTTATACAGTAAATCTGATATTATTTTTTAGGCCCACCATATTATTATATCAATAAGACGCTGTAGGGCGGGCCCGTTTTGTTATTTCGCTATATTAGAAAAATATCGGCACAAGGAACGTGGCCAGTAGAATAATGAAAGCACCTCCGAGCCTTGATGATATCTGGGCAAAAGGCATCAGCTCCATTCTGTGTGCAGCTGTTAAAACAGCAACGTCTCCTGTTCCGCCCATGTTAGCCATGCACAGTCCGGCAGTTATTGCAGCCTCAATAGGATAAAATCCTACAAGTTTTCCCACTAATCCGGTTCCTATAACCGCTCCCAGTATTACCAGGAAGCACAGTACAATGTAAATAGGTGAAAATGCCGATATAACCTGGCCAAGATCGGTATAAGCAATGCCTATGCCAATCAACAGTGCTGAAGTCCAGTTTGATGCAACAAATTTATACCAGTTTGCACAGGATTTTTCATATTTCTGAGGCAAAATATTGAAAGCTTTGGCAATTGCAACCGATATTATCATCCATGCATATGGGTGAATGTCAAATCCGGTAAACTTAACCATAAAGTATGCCACTATCTCTCCGAATGTAAAGAATACAGTTGCTATTAACATTCCGATTCCAAAGTCGCCCAATTTAAAAGGCTCGTCTTCCTCTTTTATCTTAAGTTCCTCTTCACCTATGTCCATAAGCTTTCCGTCACCGCTTAATTTAGGATATTTTTTCCCCAGTCTGTCTAAAAGTCCTCCAAATACTATTGCAATCGCATTTCCTAAGGCTACAGCAGGTACAAGCCTTGACAATATCTGTTCGGCAGGAATGCCAAGTCCTTTGGCAAATACCTCAGATATGGGAACGGCACCTGCACCCATACCTCCGCCCATTATAGGAATGCCTATATAAGCAATTGATTCTGCCGGTGACTGACCGAAAGCCAATCCGCCGATAGATACCAACAGCAGAGATACCGCAACTCCTCCGATAATACACGGAAAATACCTTACGGCGGCTTTTATAAGTAATTTTTTATTCATTCCAAGTATTGAGCCTGTAATAAGAGCGGCAATGTAGAAATCAAGAAAACCGCCGCCTTTCATGAATGTCGTTACATTCTCCGTCACAGATTCAGGTATTAAATTAAAATATACAAGAGCTGCCGATCCAAAAATAATTACGATCGGTCCGCCTCCAAAAAATGTCTTTATTATGGGTGTGTTATTTCCTATAACATCAAGCAGTGAGCCCGAAATCATCATAAAAGCAAAGGCACCTATCATGCCGCCGGGCAGTACATCAAAAATCATTGCAATAATAGTCACAGCCAGTAAAGAAAAGTAAACCGGCAGGCTCAATCCCATTATTTTATATTCTTTCATTTGTTCTTCTTTTCCTCCTAATAAAAGTTGTTTGAATAATTATATCCTTGCTGCTCCGGATTTTCTCGCTGCTTCCGCAATTGCTTCTGCAACCGCAGCTGCAACTTTCTTATCCAGCGTGCTCGGAATTATGTTCTCTTCAGTTAAATCTTTTTCATCAATGTAATCTGCAATAGCATGTGCTGCGGCAAGCTTCATTTCCAGGTTTATTTCTCTGGCTCTCACATCCAGGGCTCCTCTGAACACTCCCGGGAAAACCAATACATTATTTATCTGATTCGGGAAATCCGAACGTCCTGTACCTACTACCCTTGCTCCGGCTTCTTTTGCCAGGTCAGGCATTATTTCAGGAGTCGGATTAGCCATGGCAAGTATGATTGCATCTTTGTTCATTGATTTTACCATATCAGCTTTTACCGCATCTGCGGATGAAACACCTATGAATACATCTGAGCCGTTCATAACATCAGCCAGTGTGCCTTTTTCTTTATTTGGATTTGTCACCTTTGCAAGGTNNTATTCTCAATTTCAAAACACCTTGGAGCCGATATATCTTCAAGATTTATTCCGCCAAAGCCCGGAGCAATCAACTTGACTGTTTTTACGATTTCATCCACATCATTTGAATCCACGCATATCGGAAAAGCATCAACATTTCCAAACTCCTTAAATAGTATTGATTTACCCTCCATTACGGGAAGGGCAGCTTTAGGGCCGATATTTCCCAGTCCGAGCACCGCTGAGCCGTCTGTAACCACAGCAACAATATTGCCTTTTGAAGTGTACTTATAAACAGCTTCTTCATTTTCATGAATCTTTCTGCAAGGTTCAGCAACTCCCGGCGTATAAGCCAAGCTTAGATCTTCTTTTGTCTCGACTTTAAATTTGGAAACTACTTCAATTTTTCCCTTTGTTTTTTCATGCAGTTTTAAACTTTCTTCAAAGTAATCCAAACCGTTTTCCTCCATTTCCCTCCATTTTTTAAATATATATGATTACCCGTTCATAATAACATTCCACATATTCATTGTAAATATTCCGGTATTTAAATTAGTTTTGGTCATTAAGAATACTTTGATTCTATATTAACAAAAATAAAAAAAGCCTAAATATTCCTACTTAGACTTATTTAATATATTCTCCTGTATTTGTGCTGTGGTCTTCCTATTTTACCGTACTCTATCATTTTTTCAACTTTTCCCCGTTTCTCCATAAACTCAAGGTATTTTCGCACGGTAACTCTGGCAACTCCTGATTTTTCCGCAATTTCCTCTGCCGTTGCAAACTGGCCGGTCAAATTTACAATTTCATCCCATATTACTTTATATGTGTATTTATTGATGCCTTTTTCAAAATAGCTGCCCATATTTTCCGAATCATCCGCCGGAATGTTTTTCGAGATATACTTATCCAGAACATTTTGCTCCATTACATCAAGACTGTGTATGCTATGATACATTTCTTCATAATTTATTAAAGACTCTTTGAACCTTTCAAACGTAAAGGGTTTTATAAGATAGTCCACCGCTCCGTAGCGAAATGCTTCCTGTATCATGCCGCTTGTTTTATCTGCAGTTATAAATATTACATCTACCTCTGTTTCCTCTTTTCGCAGCCATTTTAAAAAATCTATTCCATTTTCCTTAGGCAGGTATATGTCCAGCAAAATCAAGTCCACCTTGTAATCCGTCATAAATTCCTGAGCTTCAGCAATGCTGGCTGCTGCCTTGACGAGACGAAAATGATCCAGCTTCCTTAAAAATCTCGAATTAATTTCTCTTACCATCGGATCATCTTCCAATATCATAACATTTATCATACTTTATCACCATCCTTAACAGGGATTTCCACATGCCACGAAGTTCCGTCATCCACAGACAATGCAATTGTGCCATCAGCATCTTCCACAATGTTTTTAACAATATATAGACCGTATCCCCGTTGATTTGAGTTAGTGCTGAAATTTCGCTCATATATTTTTTCTTTTATATCATCAGGTATACCCGGGCCGTTATCGCTTACTTCAATCACCAGATTACCGCTATTTTCTGCTATCTTAAAAAACACCTTTCCGTTTCCGACGTTGACCGCCTCAAAAGAATTCTCTATTAAATTTCCTATAACTGAGACAAGATCATCTTCACTAATGAGTTCAGGAATTTTATCCAAATATGACTGTTTATCGATTTTTAAGCTGATTCTCAATTCTTCTGCCTTGTAATATTTGGACAAAAGCAGTGCTGCAATATTCATATTCTTTATTCTTCCCGTTATAACTCTTGATATATCATTCCCGCTGTTGGCTGTTTTAGAAATATATTTTATCGCTTCATCATATTCTTCAAGCTGAATTAATCCCGATATTGTATGCAGCTTATTCATAAACTCGTGATTCTGAGCTCTTAACGACCATGCCATCTTTTTAATTCCGGTTAATTCCTCCGACATCTTTTTTACTTCCGTTAAATCCCTGAAGTTTATTACCTGCCCTATTACCTGTTTTTTATCATTTCTCAAAACATTATATTTACATAAAATCGTAACTCCCGGTCTGATTTTAACTTCAAAAACATCGTCTCGCTGGACTTCCTTTAACAGCGGACTGATTTTGCTTGATTTAATGAATCCACTGATGTCAGCAGCATTTTCTTTAAATCCTAAAATTCTTGCTGCTTCCTTATTGTATTGAATAAGATTTCCTTCTTCGTTTAAAGTTATGATTCCTTCTTTAACATTCTCGAGTATTGCCTCTTTTTCCTTAAATAATAAAGTTATTTCCTTTGGCTCCAATCCCAGTATTTCATACTTTATATTTGAAGTCAATATGATGGCGCAGCAAATGCCCATAAGCATGACTACCGTTATTATCGGTATAAATTGTTGAGTTTTTTCAAATGTTTCCTTTTTGATTTCCGTAATTGTACTTCCTACGCAGACTGCGCCTATTTGCCTGCCTTCATTAAAAATTGGCGCAAATGCACGCACCGATGTGCCTAAAGTCCCTTCGGCCTTTGATATATATCTGTCCGCCTTCGTAAGAGCTCTTGTCTGATCTCCCCCCTTGAATTTCCTGCCGACATTTTCTTCAAACGGATGAGTCAGCCTTGTGCTGTTCATATCAAATACTGTAATAAACTCCACTTTTGTTTCGTTCCTTATCTTTTCGATATGTTCATTTAATTCATGAACCTTTTTACCATCTCTGAACGCTTCTTTAACCATGTAATCTTCAGAAACATAAGCTGCAATATTCATGAGCTTATCTTCCAATTGAGCGTTGAGAATGTTCTTCATCTGATAATAGGAAAGTATTGTCATGCTTCCCAATGATAATATTAAAATTAAAACAATAAAAAGTGTAATTTGTGTACTTAGTTTCATAATTAGTTCCTTTTATGATGTAATGAGCCAAAATTGACTATCAATATTCCACGTCCTTTAAAAACAGTGCTTTTGGCGGAACCATGGCACCTGCCTCGGCTCTTTTCTTTGCGTTTAATATGTTTCCCACGTCATCGGCGCTTAATTTTCCTTTGCCTGCTTCAATCAAGGTACCGAGTATTATTCTTACCATATTCCATAAAAAGCCGTTGCCGTTCACTTCTATTTCTATTGTACCGTCTTTTTCTTCTATATTAATGTAATTGATGGTTCTGACAGTTGACTTCGTTTTGGATTTCAATGTTGTAAAGCTTTGAAAGTCGTGTGTTCCGATTAACACGCGTGAGCATAGTCTCATCTTCTCAAGATCAAGCTTTTCGTCTATATTGTGTGTATACCTCCGCTGAAAAACATTTTTTGAAGGTCCGTTGTTTATTTTGTACAAATATGTCTTTGAAAGTATATTGTACCTGGCATGAAATCTTTCGCTGGCATTTTTTATTGATAATAAAGCTATGTCATCAGGCAGGCCGTTATTTAGATATTTAAGCATTTCATCGGTGCTCATAGTAGAATTCGTATGAAAATTTGCCGTATAGTTTAAAGCGTGCACTCCGGCATCCGTACGCCCACAGCCTACTAACTGTACGTCTTCACCGATCATACTGCTTAGTATGTTCTCTAATTTCCCCTGCACCGTATTAACATTTTTTGTCTGCTTCTGCCACCCCTTGTACCTTGTACCATCATATTGGATAATCATTTTAATGTTTCGCATAATTTACTGAGCCGTTGATAACCAACCGCCTTTCCTCCATTAGATTTCATAGTTAATTATATACTATATCATAAAAAAAACACAAGTAAAGTTTCATAAAACAGCAGGGGAGCAACTGTTCATTGCTCCCCTGCTTCATTCGCCAATCATTTTATACCGCTTCTGACATAGAACTTCCGTAATTCCTCGAATTGTATATGCGCAAAAGCTCTTTTTCCGTTATGTCTTTGTTTCTTACATCCAGTATTACCTGTCCCCTGTCAAGCATCACTATCCTGTCTGAATATTTTATCGTATCTTTTATGTTGTGGGATATCATCATGCTTGTTATGGACTGCGTCTTTATTAGCTCCTGTGTCTTTTCCATTATAAGCCTTGATGTCTTTGGATCCAGCGCTGCCGTGTGCTCATCCAGAAGCAGAAGCTCAGGCTTGTTCATTGTCGCCATCAATAGCGACAGCGACTGCCTTTGACCTCCCGAAAGAAACTTAACCTCCGTGTCCAGCTTGTTTTCAAGCCCCAGATCCAGCGTCTTAAGTATTTCTTTGTATTCTTCCGTCTTATTTTTTCTTATGAGCTTTTTAAGCATGAATTTCTGACATTTCTTGTCTGACAGGCTTATGTTCTCAAGTATTGTCAAAGACGGCGACACTCCCATGGAAGGATTCTGATATACTCTTCCTATATATTTTGCTCTTTCATTTTCTTTTAATTTATTTATGTTCTTTCCGTTTAATATTATTTCACCTTTTTCCGGTGTGAGCACTCCGCTTATTATGTTGAACAGCGTACTTTTTCCGCACCCGTTTGCTCCCAGTATTCCCGTGCACTCTCCCTTGTTTATGTGAAGGCTGAAATCGCTGAATATTGTTGCTTCGTTGTCTGTTCCCATGTTGAAGCTCTTTGAGATATTTTTAATTTCTAACATATGCTCCTCCGTTTAATCTTCTGACTTTCTTTAATTCGGGGGCGAAAGTGTTGTAGCTTAAAAATGCTATCACTATTATCGCATTTATTGCTTTTAAGTCTGTAGGCTCCAGCCCAAGGTCTATTGCCACCGCTCCTATGAACT
>DMJQ01000188.1:23240-23501 GCA_003457065.1 Clostridiales bacterium | reverse complement strand
AATCTTGCTCCTAAGGCGTCGCTTGCCAGGCTCATAGCTGCACCGGCACTGAAGCACTCCAGTGACAATAGTGATGATGACAACAAAAAGAGTTAATGAAAGCTCCTGTGATATCTACATAAATATTACAGGAGCTTTTCTTTTTAATAGGAATTATAACTAGTAATAGTTGCAGCAATGCTGGTCTTGCAGTAACATCATATGGCTTTAGCAATCAGCTGAATAAGATTAAAATATCTCCCGCCCTCAGCCTCCATCATT
>DMJQ01000188.1:0-23077 GCA_003457065.1 Clostridiales bacterium | reverse complement strand
CGATAGATTTGAAACGCTCATAGTTTTCGGTTGGGGAAATCCACAAGTCGGCGGCGAAAACTTTTGCGCCATATTTCTGTGTCAGCAAAAGCGTGGAAAGACCGCAGCCACAACCGAGGTCAAGTATCCGCATATTCTCATTGACGTTTAGGCATGACGCTAATTCTTCTGCTACGCGCATGGCATTAGGCCCCATCATTGTAGCTTTCAAAAACTTCAGGTTACTCTGACTGGAAATGAATTGATTTGTGAACGTATACATCGTATTCTTCCTCCGTTAATTGTTTAGCTTGCTGCTATACATCAACTATAGTAGTTACATAATTACAATGCACCCTACAAGATGATTCAGAAACAAAAAAGCGACACGGCAAAATCGCCATGTCGCTCCCACTTTAGCATTGGCTTTTCATATCAGCCAATATTTTGTAGATTGTTTTGGGTGATAAGTAGTTACAGCATGCAATATCCTCAACAGAAAGACCTTCTTGATACTGGGATAAGATGATCTCATTGCGTTCCTGAATATATTGCCTGCTGTTTTTAACTTCTCCCCAGCGTTTTTTACTCTCTGCCTTTCGTGGGATATAAATATATTCACCGTCAATATACCGTTGCATTGCTTTTAACAAACCGGCGGGAAATACACTAACTGCATTCTTGTAGCTCATTATGTTCCTCCTAAAATTGTAGTTTTAGGATGGAGCAAAGGCTATCTCACAGCATGTTTGTTATGCGATAGCCTTTGCTCCGCATAACACCGACTCCCAATCATATAGTATGATAAGCCATCGTCCTTTCTTAAAAAAATTATCATTTACAAATCTTCGAGCGTTCTATATATCCGCTCTTCCAGTACTTTATAAGTATATCTTAGTGGAAACTATTGTAAAATGCAATGAAAGTCAGACATAAAACCGCTTAGGCGGTCAGCGCAGGGAGGTTATACGAAAAATCGTTTTGGTTTGGGGGAGTTCCTGCTATTCAGTTTGCAGGAATTTTTCTTTTAGATAGAATTATAAGATTAGAGGATTGACATGCATTTTGTTTACGGAGGAGATATCATGAGAACATTATTATTCGCACTAAAAGGATTCGAAACTATGGAGTTTAGTGCTTTTGTTGATGTTTTGGGATGGGCGAGGAACGGATATGAATATGACGTGCCGGTTGTTACATGCGGATTTCAAAAAGAAGTGACTAGTACCTTTAACATTCCTATTTTGGTTGATAAGACAATTGATGAGATAAACGTGAACGATTATGATGCACTAGCAATTCCGGGAGGGTTTGAGGAATTCGGATTTTATGAAGAAGCCTATGATGAACGATTTTTAAATCTAATCCAAGAATTTGACAAGCAGAAAAAAATAATTGCAACAATCTGTGTAGCTGCACTGCCTGTAGGGAAGAGCGGGGTGCTAAGGGGACGAAAAGCCACTACATACCATTTGCGGGATGGATTTCGTCAAAAGCAGTTGAAAGAGTTTAATGTTGATGTAGTAAATGAGCCTATTGTAGTAGATCAAAACATCATTACCTCATATTGTCCGGAGACTGCTGCTGGCGTAGCTTTTAAGCTTTTAGAAGAGTTGACCTCCAGTGAAAAAATGATAATTGTAAAACATGCAATGGGATTCTAATGGGCAATGGCAGTAGCCTATTAAAAAAGTTATTCAACGGAAATGGAGACAAGAATGAAGTTATGAATACTGAAGATATAATAGATCTGAGTGTAAACACAAATCCATTAGGAATGCCGAAGTCAGCTAAACTAGCTATTACAAGAGAAATGGAGTTGTATGCACAGTATCCTGACCCCAAATGCACCGCTTTATCTGAGAGAATCGCACAACATTATTCGGGTATATCTGCCAAGCAAGTTTTATGCGTCAGTGGGGTGGATGATGCGATCTACCGGATTATAGCTGCACAACAACCAAGAAAAGCACTTATACTGGCTCCTACCTATGAAGACTATGAAGGCGCATTACGTAATGCGGGATGCGCTGTGACATATCATTTTTTGCAAAAGGAAGAAAAATATCAAACTACAGAAACTATTTTAGATTCATTAACTCATGATATAGATATGTTTTTTTTATGCAATCCGAATAATCCAACCGGACAAGTCATTGAGAGGAAATTACTCAATCAGATAGTAGATAAGTGCCAAGAGAATGGAACTATTTTGGTTGTAGACGAGAGTTTCATTGGGTTCTTGGATAAGCCAGAAGAATATACGGCCAAAGGGCTGATTCATGCATATACTAATCTTATCATTTTAGATGGATTTACTAAACTATATGCTATGCCGGGGCTGCGGTTAGGGTTTTGCATATCTAATAATGAAGAATTGTTAGGCAAAATATTTGCAGCAGGAGAGCCTTGGAATGTATCTACTCCAGCACAAGTAGCTGGGATTGCGGCATTAAAAGATAAAAAATATTTAAAAGAAACTCAGGAGGTAATTCTGACAGAAAAGAAGTGGTTGCTCAACGAATTAAGCAAATTGAAAATTGAAGTATGGGGTAGTTGCGCTAATTATTTATTTTTCCCAGCGCCTTTTCCTAATACGCGAAAGCTTTTACGAGAAGATAATATACTTTTGCGAAATTGTGAAAACTTCGTTGGGTTAAACGGAGAATTTTGCCGCATTGCAATTAGAACCCATCACGAAAATGAGGAATTTATTGCTGCCATTCGCAGGCATGTTATTTCAGGAGAGCATTAATAGTCAAGCGGGGTATTGCCAATCCGTAATAAAGCAGACTCGCAACGAAGAATCCTACTCAGAAAGCCTGGACTGGATCGAGAGGAATAGGTTCCGGGGGTAGAGGGTATGGCAGGAGTTATTTTACACTTAGAAGGCAATAATAGAACTAAAGAAAGGTGGTAGAATGATGAAAAGCGTTACTGTACTGATAACAGATTGGTGTCCACATTGTAAAAGAGCAATTGATTGGATTGATGAAGTAAAGCAAGAAAACCCGAAATATAAAGATATCAAAGTGGAAATCATTGATGAAGAGAAGAATACTGAAATTGCAAAGCAATACGATTATTATTATGTTCCAACTTATTATGTAGAAAAGCGTAAAATTTTTGAAGGTGGCACTACTAAAGATATTGTACGTAAAGTATTTGAAGAAGCCATTAAAACGGATATCTAAATAGAAACTCCTGCTGAATTCTGTATGAATATGGCAGGAGTTTGAGCTTTTATATCAAAGCAACTTCCTACGATCTACATAAATATTACGGCAGACTAAGTAGAATAGAGAAGTTTAGCATTGTTACGCCTAATGTCATCGAGAGAAAAATGATAAGGGAAATGACAATATGAGAACTTTAGTGATATATAAATCAAACACTGGTTTTGTTAAAAAATATGCCGAATGGATTTCTCAAGAATTATCTGCTGATATGATTGAGGTTTCAAGGGTTAATCCATCCGTACTGCCATTCTATGATACCGTAATTTACGGTGGCAGTTTACATGCTGTTGGTATTATTGGACTTGATTTCATAAAGAAAAATCTAGGTAAGCATAAAGACAAAAAGGTGATTGTATTTGCAACCGGGGCAACGCCTTACCGGGAGGAAACTATAAAGGAAGTGCGGGATAAAAACTTTACTCCCGAAGAACAGGAATATATCAAATTTTTTTATCTGCGGGGCGGTTTTGATTTCAATAAACTAAAGCTATTGGACAAGCTTCTCATGACTATTCTGTGGGTAAAAATAAAAATAAAAAAGCAAAATGAATTGACCCATGATGAAAAGGGCATGTTGGAAACTTATGGTAAGCCTGCCGACTTCACAAAAAAAGAATATATAAAACCGTTGGTGGATTGCGTGAATTCGTGCTAATTGTGCATCATTATTGCTTGCCGATTTATTTAACCGAACACTTATATTTGTAATTATATAAGCGAAATATATAGTAACAAATATTTACTAATCGGAGCAGGAGGAAGAAATGAAAGCAGTTGTTTATCATAAGCCCTATCAGCTTTCCTTAGAAAAAGTAAAGGATGCTGAAATCCAGGATGACCGGGAAATGCTTATACGTGTAACCTCGACTGCCATATGTGGCTCGGATCTACATATTTATCATGGGTTACAACCTATGCTTCATGATGGACTTATTCCAGGCCATGAGTTTATGGGGATTGTTGAAGAGGTGGGAAAAGACGTCAAACGCTGGAAACGAGGAGATAGAGTTTTAGTTCCATTTCCTATTTCCTGCGGTGAATGCATTATGTGTCAATCGAAGCTGTGGAGCCACTGCGAGCGCTCAAATGAGAATGGTGAAATTGCAGCTGTATTTGGACATGGGGATTTCTATGGCGGTTTTCAAGGTGGACAAGCTGAGTATGTACGTGTTCCGTATGCTGATGTTAGTCCATTAGCAGTCCCAGATGAATTAACTGATGAGCAGGCATTATTTGTAACCGATATACTGCCTACCGCCTACTGGATTGTTGATGTATCCGGAGTAAAACCAGGTGATTCAGTAGCTGTCTTCGGTTGTGGCCCGGTGGGTATTCTTGCGCAGCGGTGTGCTATTTTTAAAGGTGCCCGTCGTGTTTATGCAGTAGATCAGGTTCCTTATCGCTTGGAATATGCCAAAAAGTTAAATCCGGGAGTAGAAACGATTAATTTCCGCGATCATGATGACCCTGGTGAAGTAATTCGAGAATTAACGGGTGGACGTGGAGTTGATGTTGCAATTGATGCTGTTGGTTTTGAGTCGGAGCCAACAGACTCTATTGTATCGGCAATGGTTGGAATGAAGCGTATGGGGATCCCACCTTTGCCGGGGACTCGGCCGGAAGATCAGCCGGCAGTCGCTTCTGTTTCCGCTATTAACTGGGAAGTTAAAGCGTTGCGGCATGGAGGAAGTTTAGGCTTAGCTGGTGTGTATGGAGCGAAGGCAGATGGGTTCCCAATAGGTGATATATTTGCAAAAGGACTCAAGATTCAGTGTGGCCAGGCATTAGTGCAAAATTATACGGATGAATTGATGCAACTAATCCAGCAAGGGAAACTGCGTGCAGATGATATTATTACACATCGTCTGAGCTTAGATGAGGCAATGATTGGGTATGAAAAATTTGGTCGCCGTATTGATAACTGTCTAAAAGTAGTAATGCACCCGTAAAAGCATAAAGGTAAACAAAAGAGCACCTCCATACCTTTCGAAGTATGGAGGTGCTCTTTGTGGGAGCATTCCTAATCGCAAATTGCCTTTGATCTGACTTCACAAAGCACAAAAATGGAATTGCTAGACAGTTATGATTCCTTTTGTGCCATCTACACGTACCGTTTGTCCATCTTTTAAAATAGTTGTGATGCCCGGTATATCTACTATGCAGGGTAGGCCATATTCCCGCGAGACAATTGCAGCATGGGAACCTGCGCTTCCGATTTCAGTGACTACCGCGGATGCTAACCTAAAAAGTGGAGTCCAAACTGGAGCCGTATAGGGTGACACAAGAATATCTCCCTTTTTTAATTTATGGAATTCTGATGGTCCTCTTACTATGCAGACTGGACCTTCATACACTCCGCGACTTGCAGAGATCCCCTTAATTTCATTTGGATTCACAATATTTTTAGCTTGCTTTGCTTTTTTATTAAAGACAGGAAACGATCCGGTAGCTATCATCCAGTGAATACCCTTTTCATGGGCAGCATAGACCTTTTTATAAGCACTTTCCCTTTTGGCAATCTTTCCTTTAAGATCTAATTGTCCCGCTGCGACAGGCCCTAATTCTTCCAAGAAAAGAAAGAATATATCATTCGCTTCGGATAGAATACCTTTTTCTTCAAGCATAGTTCCAAGTTTTAAACTTAATCTACGCACACAAGAGGTGAGCTTTTCTATATAAAACAAACCTTCTTCTCGAATGATCACTCCTTCTCTGGCTAAATCAAGTATTGTAAGGAAGTTGTCATATTGTTTTTTATTTAGCACTTTCTTGATTTCATTCTTTGCCTCTTCAAGGGCAATTTCTTGCTTTTTAAAACTTGCCTCGGAATGGAACAGCTCGTTGTCACTCACTAATGAATCAATGAGGTTATAAATGACTTCCGGCTTTTCTCGCCATGTATAGGCTGATAGGGTAGGAGCCATACTTGCCGAAGGCCTATCGCCGTATTCTGCTAAAAATGCATCAAACTCATTTTTAAATTCAGAGCTGTCTTTTCCATACAAAGCTGCTGCATGGGCAACTTTGACCAGTGATTTATTCTGTAGAGCCGTTCTGAAAGGCAATGCTTTAAGGAGATTTTCTTTCACCTCTTCTTTCCGTTTTTTTCCTACCGCTTTTTTGATTAAATAGTCAAATTTTAAGTCGATAACGATATTCGGTACGAAGTCAGATATCCTTTTTTGAAAAAGAACTCCCATTTCCGCTACTGCCTGTTCCATCAACTTTGCTAGTTTGACTGCATCCGTTGTATTCTCTCCCTCTTCATCCATTCTCTTAATCCACAAATCTATTTCGCTAGATAAGGATTGCCAAAAAAGCCGGATGTCCATGGTGTATTCTTTAATGAGTAATTTTGGTATTTTCCATAGCATAGCAGGGGAGAATTCCGCTTGTTTAAGATCAATAGCAACACAGCCACTCTCTCTTTCGATAGGTCTCATCGGACTCTTAGGCAGACTAAAGCCGACCTCGTTGTGCAAATAACTATCAAAGCCTTGATAACAGGAACAAATGTAAGCGAAATCCAACGGTGTCGGAGGTTCCGAACAATGTTCCATAGCGCTTTGCAAGCCCCAAGGAGCTTTTTTACCCTGGAAAATGATTTGATCATCAGGGCCTAAAATATCCGTATCTTCAGGGGCGGATAACTCAGTGGTGATTGGTCTGGCTTGCAGCATATAGATTTTGCCTTGTGAAAGAGCCCACTCTGTGTCCATCGGGCATCCGTAATGCTGCTCGACCGCTTTAGCAAGGTCGGTCAATTGCTGAAACTCACGGTTGCCAAGGCAGAATTCTTTCCGCTTTTTCAATGGAACTTCTTCTAGCACCGTGCCATTTTTGCTTAGCAAAATTCTTATTTCTTTGGAACCTAAAATTTGTTCTTTGACGCTTCCAGATTTAGATAAGATGAAGGTATCTGGCGTTATTTGTCCGCTTACAATCGATTCTCCCAAGCCGTATCCAGCGCTAATCAGCATTTCATCCCGTCTGCCATTGACCGGATTTGCCGTGAACATGACTCCAGCAGCCTCAGCATCAATCATTAATTGGACAACAGCAGCCAAGTCTACCTTGAGATGTTCAAATCCCATGCTAATGCGATAGGATATGGCCTGCGACGACCAGAGACTGGCCCAACACTTTTTTATATGCCTAATAATCTCATCGATTCCGCAAATACCGAGATAGGTTTCATGCTGTCCCGCAAAAGATGCAGAGGGTAAATCTTCAGCTGTAGCGCTCGAACGGACTGCAACCATTAAATCGGATTGGCTGCGCAGTTCTTTAGAAAAACTAGCGTATGCCCTTTTTACGTCGNNGCATTGACTAGCCTCAGTTATAGCAGCAATATCATTCTCAGCAATGTTTTCCAGTTTAGCTTTTATCAGCTCTTTCAGATTTGCAGCTTCCAGGTGCTTTCGATAAGCTGCTACTGTGATTACGAATCCGGGAGGAACGGGAAGCCCTGCTTGGATTAACACCCCTAGATTTGCACCCTTGCCACCTGCAACTGATAAAGATTCTTTATTTAGTCCCTTTAAATCATTTGTATATCTTGTCATATCACTCACTCCTTTTTTATGCTTTTTGAGCTTTTATTATTTTTTGATCTTTCATAAACGCGACCGCGATAATGGATAAGAGTATTGTAATTAGGGTTAGCATCATCGCGTAATTCAAGGCTGCATTATAAGCCTGCTGCTGCAAAATACCACTTGCTTGCTCAAGCAAGCGGTGGTTTTGGATTTGTGTTGTTAAAACGGTTATACATAGTGCCTGATTGATCTGTTTTATGGTATTTTGCAGTGCTGAGGCTCTGCTTACGAGATGACTGGGAACAGCGTATATCCCGGCAGTTCCAACCGGCTGCATACAAAATCCCATCCCAAGTCCCCTTAATGTGGATAGCAATAAAATGGTTTGAACAGAAGTATTCAGATCTAGAATACTTAGTTGATAAGTGGTAACTGCGACAATGAAAAGACCAGGTACTGTCAGTTTTCTGAGTCCAACCTTGACTAGTAATCTGCCGCTTATGGCTGATGTAACCCCAGCGGCTATTGCGGAAGGAAAAAGTAATAAACCTGTGTCTAGTGCACTAAACCCTCTTACTTCCTGCAAGTACAAAGGAAGGATAAGCACGCCTCCCATAAAGGCAAGTCCGTGTAAAGTCTGAACGATCTGGCTCACTGTATAGTTGTAGATTTTAAAAACGCGTAAATCAAGCAAGGGCTCTTTGACGGTTAGTTCATTTACAATGAAAACCACTGTACTGATGATTCCAACAGCAAGCAGTATCAAGTTTGTTGTATTATCCCAGTCTATCGAGGCGCCTTCGCTAAGAACATAGAGTAAGCTCACAATACCGATCACGGAAGAAATAAATCCGACGATGTCAAAACGCTTGAATGGCTTGGTCGGAGAATTTTCCAATGAATAGCTTGCTATTGCTATGCCTAAGATGCCAAGAGGAACGTTTACAAGAAACATCATTCCCCAATCCATGTTTGCAATAATATATCCACCGATAGTTGGCCCCAGAGCCGGACCAAACATTCCTACAATTCCCCAGTATCCCATTGCTGCCCCCCGTTCTTCATGGGGGAAGACAGTAAAGATAATAGTGACTGCAACCGGCATAATCATACCGCCACCGATTGCCTGAATGATTCTGAACATGACCAACGAACTATTACTCCATGATAATCCGCACAACATCGACCCCAATGTAAACATGGATAAAGCGAAAATGAATACTCTTTTCGTTCCAAAAGTGTCGATCAAAAATCCCGTCAAGGGAATTACTGCTGCTAGTGCTAGGGAATACGCACTTAATACCCACTTTACATTGCTTAGGTCAACATGGAATATATCCATGAGTTTTGGGATTGCTATATTCACAATACTTGTATCCAGCATAGTCATAAAAGTACCTAATATAATGACCGTCAGAGCCAGCCATTTATTATTCTTCATCTTTATCCCCTCCGTATAAATATAAAATTGTTGAATGATAAGAGAATTGCTTAGTCTTCTAAAACATTGACAACTAATAGTTAGAATTCTAACAATAAGACTAAAAAATTAGATGGAAATTGTAAGGTGATTTTTACTCTAGGTTACTGTTAATCTTTGTTAAAAGGCGAAGCAAGGTTTGAATCTCATCATCAGTTAGACATTTGGTAATATCATTTTCAATTTCTTGAAATTTTTTATCGAAGTCTTCAATTAATTCTTTCCCTTTTGGCAAAAGATAAACTTTTTTTTCTCTTTCATTATCCTTAGGAATTCTTCTTTCAATAAACCCTTTTTTTTCAAGGCCTTGAAGCATGCTAGTTATACTGGCGTCTCGTTTCTTAAAAAAATCGGCTAACTCCTTCTGTATAATTCCTTCATTGGAATTAATGTAACCGAGGGTATGCCCTTGTTGAGAATTTAAGCCGAATTCGGCAAGACTCTTGTCAGCTTTATTCTTCATTTTAATGCTTATCACTCTGAGTAGATACGAAAAAGGTTGATTTGCCCAAGAGTTGTTATCTGCCATTTTTCAGTTCCTTTCTAATGTGGATGATAATCCAAAATGAATTGATGAATTTATTCTAACAGTTAGAATTCTAAATGTCAACGCAGCAATTATAAATGGTATAATTTGGTTATCGGAGAATGTACAAGTCGAAATAGATTATTGACTTTTAAACTAATTTAATATAATATTTAGTTGTCAATGACAATTAAATTGAAGGGGAAAACGATGTATATTCTAAATGATGCCATTAGTTTTATTATTAGTAGAACATATTCTAGAATGAAAAATTTATTTCTTAAAAAATTGAGGAAATATGGGATTACTCTTGAGCAATGGGTCTTACTTGCTCAACTTTCGGAAAAAGAGGGAATTTCACCAACTGATTTATCTTTAGTATCACTTAGAGATAAACCATATACAACAAGACTTATTGACAAATTAGCAGAAAATGGTTTTATTTTTAAGGAAGAAAGCAAGGTTGACAAGCGTTCGTCATTAATTTATCTAACAAAACAGGGGGCAGAAATAAAAAAAGAGATTATTCCCGTTGCTGATAAAATTAATGAATGGTTAGTTGAAAACATGGATGAAAAAGAAGTAAAGCGCCTTAAGATTTTATTGCATCAAATGTACGATAATATCCAATCTCATAGTCGTGATAGTTAACATTTATCTTTAATTTTTTTTTTTTTTTTTTGCATATATAGTTGTCATTGACAATTATATATGCAGTTAATATAGAAACTACACGTCTTTGCCGTTCATTATGAGGGTATGTTGATAAGAGAGGAGTGAGGTTATGAATTATTTAAGGCGTTATTGGCAAGATATTGGTGGTGTTGTGGGGGTGGGAGTATGTCTTGTTTTGTTTTATCAACATCAATACATGCGAGAACTCCAAGTGATTTTATGGCTGAGTTTTGTTGCAATTCTTTTTCATCAGTTTGAGGAGTATCGCTGGCCAGGCTACTTCCCCGGTGTTTTTAATATCGTTATATTCAAAAGCGCAAATCCTGATAAGTATCCTTTAAACAGCCATTCAGCGATGGTTATTAATATGTTAATTGCCTATGGTTTTTACTTGCTGCCCATCTTTTTTATAGAGCAAATATGGATGGGGTTAGCACCAATATTTATGGGATTTTTCCAATTGATATGGCATGGTGTATTTGCCAATTTAAAAATAAAAGGTATTTATATACCTGGTCTGGGTGCTGTTGTTTTAATGCACATGCCAATAGGGGGTTGGTATATTTACTATATTACAGTTCATAATTTAGCAACTACGTATGATTGGATATTGGGAATTGCATATTTTTTTGTAGCTACTTATGTGTTAATTGTAAAAGGGAATATGTGGATGAAAAATGAGAAATCAATTTACAGTTTTAATCAAAAACAGTTAGGTCCTTATCGCTCACGGTAAAGACTAATAAACTGACGTGGATACTTTCTACGTCAGTTATTTTACTATCTGTCCAATAAATAAAGAACAGGTCAATAATCTCGTCCCTATGATATCTGCATGCAATAAATTAGTTGGAATATAGTTCTTATTAGATAGAGGACTTTTAATTGGGAAAGAGAAGGGAGGAACAATGACGCTGGATTTTCTAGGATGTACATAACTGTAAGCCATTTAAATCGACTGATTGCATTCTGAGGATTATCCTAAAAAATAAAGATAAAGGAGATTTTAAAGAACCGTTACATTGTAATTGTTCTCCTACTAGACCTTATTAGGTGGCTGCTATTCTTAGATAAAGTAAGATTGGAGATGTTTTTTATGTTAAATGTCGGAATCTTTTTGTTTAATGATATAGAATTGCTGGATTTTGCTGGACCGTATGAAGTTTTTTCGGTTGCTACAGAAATACAGAATAGTGCATTGTTTAACGTTTTTACCATTACTGAAGATGGAGCGGGGATTCGATCAGTAAATGGGCTAAGAGTCACGCCGGATTATGATTTTAAGAATCATCCACATATAGATGTCCTTATTGTACCTGGAGGCAATGGAACCAAGGTCGAAATGTCTAAAGATGCGGTTTTACAGTGGCTGAAAGAGCAATATAATCATTCTCAAATTACAATGTCAGTTTGTTCCGGCACAAGACTACTTGGGAAACTAGGGCTGCTGGATAATTTGAAAATTACTACTCACCACGAAGTGATCGCTGATATGAAAATGATTGTTCCAACCGTAATGATTGAAGAAAAGGTGAAATTTGTTGATAATGGAAAAATATTAACTTCTGCTGGTATTTCTGCGGGGATTGAACTTTCACTTTACGTTGTGGCAAAATTGTTTGACAAAGAAGTTGCCAATAAGGCAGCGGTTTATATGGAGTATGGAGATTGGGAAAACCTATGACGTAGGATAAAGCATTATGTATGAAAGTGGGAAGTTAAATTTAATAACAGACGGTGGTAGTGTCTTTTTAAAAAGACACTACCACCGTCCTCTTGTTATGCCTACTATTATACTTCTTGCTTAAAACTTAATTTGAGGATAATCTCTTGAACTGCTTAGATTCTGCCAAATCCATAATAAGATTCATTTTAACGATAATAAATGTGACCATCTTTGTATACTGCCTGATTCTCGTCTGAACTCGGCCAACTATGGTCATGTCTGTGCCAACCATTTCTATAATCATGTCTAGTATCATACCGAGTGTCAAACTTAGCTCCGTTGTTATACCGGATTACATATCTAGCATTATTGTTTCTACTACTGTACCGAGTGTCATATTTACTATTGTTATCAAATCTAGTATCAAAGTGAGATTTGTCATTAACCCTGGTGTCATAATGAGCAGCTACTCGTTGTTGTTGTACATTGACAGGATTTTCTGCAGCAAAAGCGGTAGCAGGAATTGCTGCCCCGGCTCCTGTTAAGAGAGCGGCACCCGCTAAGGCTGCAGTATAATTTTTGTATTTGCGGCGAAGCATTTTTCTTCTAGATATTTTTCTTTCCATATATCCCACCTCCTTTTTTTTAGTTTTCCATGAACTCATCTCAATCATCCATGGTAATTTAGCCTTACTATATCAATATTATTAAAACTGTGCCGTTAGCTTTCATTGCAGAAAGGCTCTGTAAAATATGGCATTTTAAATAAGAAAGCCGAACATGCTGGAAGCAGATTGTAGGTAAGTGACAAAGATAGAACCACTGGTTTTTAATGCCGATGGTTCTATCTTTGCATGTATCGCTTAGGGGTGGTGCCGAATTTACGTTGGAAGGCTTTATGAAAATGACTTTGGTCAAAAAAACCTGTTTCCATCGCTACGTCTGCGATTTTTTTTCCGTGAGTGAGCATTTTGGCAGCTTTTATCAGACGAATGTCTAATTGATAGACGTGTGGCGGGAGGCCGACCTCTTTCTCGAAAACCCGGCAGAGGTAAAATGGGCTGAGTGAGGCTATGCTGGAGAGTTTTTCGATAGATACATTTTCAGCAAAGCACTCCTGCAAATATTCACGTACTCGTTTGATCGGGGCAGTCTCTTCGCCTGGCTGGGGTGCATCGATTCTTTTGGATGTATGGTGCATATATAGGTGGGAAAAAACATCAAGCAGTTGATATTCATTGTCCAAGGTAAATGACTGTCGGAATGCGGTATCATGAAATAGTAGGATCTTCTGGAATAATTTTTGATCATTCAGAAGTGGCTTTTCAAAATCGAAAGAATCGGAGCAACTGTTTCCAAGGTCACTTATTAAAGAAGCCAAGAGCGTTGGATCAAGTCGCAGTGAACGACAAGAATAGGAGTGGCCTTCGGGTACGCTGCCACTGTGCACTTCACCGCAGTTGCTGATAAAAATATCTCCAGGAGTTAAGTAGTCTCTTCCTTTTTTATTTTCACAGATTCGGACACCCGCATCAAGAATAGTTAGGCAAAATAATTCATGAACGTGACGAGAAACCGAGCGCGTAACAGACTGACCTCGAAATAGCTCTAGGCCGGGTATGTCATCCACTCTGGTATAGTGGATTATATTATGGGCTGTATCACCGCTATCTTGATTTATCATCTCAATACCTGCCCTCCATTTGCGCAAGAAATTACAAGAAAGTCCGGTGGTAAGCGTTCATAATAAGTGATGTCCTTAATTAAAAAGCAAGAACTAGCTCCATTATAATTCCAGTGAGGAAAATATTAAACTCGTTTATATGGGTGTTGAAAGGAAGTGGAAAAATGCAAATACCGATGAAAGATAGCGGGAGAGGCGCCAGGGTACGGGGAGATGGGTTCGCTATATTAGCATCTCTGCTATGGGGAATCAACTATCCGCTAGTTAAGTTAGTTCTCGAATTCGTTCCAGAAAATGATTTTCTGATTATCCGGTTTTCTTTGGCCACCTTCTTATTTGCAAGCTATCTGGCAATCAGTGGCGAAACATTTCGAATTGCCAAGGAAGATTTTTTTAGGGTGTTGATATTAGGTATATTAGGCGTTGGAGTTTATAACATAATTTGGACATATGGAATACATCGAACGACCGCGGCCAATGCGGCAATACTGATTTCTGCATCCCCCATTTTTACGGGAATTTATTCGCTGTTAACCGGAGATGAAAAAATAAGTTTAAGCAAATGGCTAGGTACGATTATGGCATTTGCCGGCATATGCACGATCATTTACTGGACTCCAGGTTCTCAATTCAGTTTAGAATCAAGAGTATTTGTCGGTAATATTCTTGTAGTGCTAGGTTCTCTGCTTTTCTCAATGTACGCAGTTTTAGCCAAGCCTTTGTTGCAACGTTACTCGCCTACCAAGCTAACCACTTTGGCAATGATCTTGGGGCTGCCTATTATACTAATATATAGCATGAGCGAGGATCATGCCATCACGCTTTCATATGGGCTTATGATTTGGTCAGGATTTGCATATATCATTGTGCTCGGAACAATGATTGCATTCATTTTTTGGTACAAAGGGATACAACAGACTAGCCCTTTTAAGACAGTCATCTTCCATTATATTGTTCCTGTGGTTAGCATGATTACAGGCTCAATTTTTCTGGGCGAACCTATTAACTACGAGAGAGTTCTTGGGGGAATCATGGTATTTGCAGGTTTATTGGCGGTAAAATGGGACGGGACATTTATAAAGAAAAGGATAGGTAAGTTCAAGCTTGGACAGTAGGGAAAGCAAGCTATTGATAGGCTATATGAAATGCGGGAAAAAGGTAATATTGATAAAATATCATTTATCAAGCGTAAAAATACGCGATGAGCAGATTCAAGCTTTAAAGAAGGAAGTTGATAATTTGAAGCTGGTTATTCAGGAACAAAAGGATATGCCTTCACTAGATAAAATAAGGCAGCAGATAAAAGTATTTAAAGAAAAGTGGCGATATTTAGAGAGTGTGCAAGAGCGGAATAGGTTGTTGAAGCGGATTGTAGGTAAGATTACGTATCACCGGGAAGACAATAATGTGTACTTGGGGATTCAATATAATTAAAATGTACGATTAAGTTTTTTACAAATAAACTCCTGCGATATTTTTCATAAATATGGAAGGAGCTTTTTTTTTCATAGGAATTATAATTATTGAAAGCTGTTTTTAAAGTTCAGAAGTAATTAAACGCAGCTATACGTGCGTAGGAGGCGATTTTTTGGAGAAAAAATCAAAGATAATTAGTGCAATTATTACGGCAGTAATTTCAGGTGTGATAAGTGAAATATATACGACCTTTAAACCGATATCATTATTAATTAATTTCCTGCAAGAACCAGTCATTTTAAAAATGTGGGGGTTTATATTAATCATAATTGCATTACCGATATTCGTGATTATAGTTATGTATGCTATAGCGCATGCCGATCCTGATTATTTTAAGTATACTTCTGATAACTTTTACGATATAAACTGGCACTGGAATTGGTACGAAAACTCAATTCGAAATCTTATCGCGTTATGTCCTAAGTGTCACTATCAAATGACCCAAGAAGTTAAAGGATATTATTGTGATAAGTGTGGCAAAAAAATTGCTAATCAGTATAATCCTTCAAATGCTGAAATGGAAAGTATCGTAGAGCGAATGATCCATCAGAGGGTAAGAATAAAGGAATATATATAGATTGTAAACAGAATTAAAAATATGTCGTGATTTGGAATTTGAACTTTGAGCAAAACATAATCGAAATAGATAGGAGTGTTATGAATGCACAAAATAAAGGTAGAACATAATTTTCCAATTTTAAAAACTATTTATATCACTTTATTTTGTTTTTTTCTTCTGATCATTGGTATATCCCTAGGAGATTACTATTATAGTAAAACTGCCAATAAACATTCGGAGGAAGTTAGCTATACTCAATTTTTAAAGCAAGTTAACGAACAGAAAGTGGCACGGGTTATTATTGATCGCAATAAAATGATTGGTGCTTTAAAAGATGGACAAATTATTTCCACGAATATTCCCATTTCCACCGAATTTATTGAAACATTAAAAAAGAATAATGTTGAATTTCAATTTTAAATAAAAAGCAAGGAGAGGGACGTTCTTATTGCTTCTTTTTAATGCAGCTAAAACGAACGTCCCCTCAATAATGTGTACTTAGGAATTCAGTATATCAGTATAATTAAATTTAAAAATAGAGTTAGATGCGGCTAATTTCAAAAGAGTACTTGCTTAAACAAGCTCCTGCTATATTTGTATAATATGGAAGGGGGGTTATGCTTTATAAACAATTTAGTTAAGAGGGTATAAAATATTCAGAAGGTAGAAATTCTGCTATTTTTCAATAGACTTCGACATAATATTGGGAATATTTCTATGATTTACACTATTTGGATTGATTTGCTTCCCCATGAAGATATATAATATTAATAATATTTATGAGAGGGAGGTGAAAAAATGGGGTACGAAAAGCCTGTAATCTGGGCACAAAGTATTGTACGGATGGCAGAATGCCGCCCGAATAGTAAGCCAAGCGGAAGACCTTGTAATCCACCAGGACCAAGCGGACGCTAATGGACGCTTTGATCAATGGCGACGATGTTATTTGCATAACATCGTCGCCAGATTATTAAGGAGATATTTAATGTATTTCAAACGAAAATCTAATGTTATATTCAGAAACTATGAATCTTTTGGTTATATATCAGACAATAGAAATTTCGGTTACAAACAAGCAAATGATAATAGAAGTGACATTGGAGATAAAATTGTATCGCAAAGTGGTGCAGTATTTTTATCTGTTTTAGGTAAAGAACCACAAACACTTGATGATCTCGCTAAAAAAATAAGTATACAATTTACAAATGCCGACATTGATACAATTAAGATTGATGCTAGAGAGTTTTATTACTTACTTGAGTCAGATGGGTTTATTGTATCTGGTGAAACTTTACAAGAATGCAATGGAAAAGACTCAAGGTTTTCGTACAAGGTAATGGAGCCCAAAAAAGAAAAATTAGATGGTTTTCCAACTAAAGGTTCTGAAAAATCTACACAAGAATTTTTCGATGAATACTTTGAAAACAAACCTCGGCTTACAAATTTACACATAGAAATCACAAGCAAGTGCAACGAAAGATGCGTACATTGTTATATTCCACATGATAACAATGTAAATCATATAGAACCTGATTTATTTTATAATATTTTAGAACAATGTAAAAAAATGAACTTACTGCATGTAACGTTAACTGGTGGCGAACCAATGACACATAATAACTTTAGCGATTTTTTGAAAAAATGTAACGAATATAACCTTTCCGTAAATGTTCTTAGTAATTTAACTTTACTCAACGATGATATTATTGAAGAAATGAAAAGAAATGGCCTCTTAAGTGTTCAGGTTTCGCTATATTCAATGGATTCCAATATTCATGATTCAATAACTCAAATAAAAGGAAGTTTTGAAAAAACTAAAAATGCAATATTAAAACTGAAGGAAAACGATATACCTTTACAAATTAGTTGCCCAATAATGAAGCAAAATATTAACTGTTATAATGATGTTATAGATTGGGGGAAAACACACAATATTAATGTTGGAAGTGATTATGTCATCATAGCAAGATATAATCATACAACACAAAATCTAAGTAATCGCCTGTCTATAAATGATGTCGAGGAGGTTATTAACCAAAGGATTGGTAATGAACCTCAATATTTAGAGTTAATGGAAAAAGACGCTGAAAAGAAAAAATACATGAATCCAGAGGATACAGTCTGTAGTGTTTGTTATTCTTCCATATGTATAGCAGACAATGGAAACGTATATCCATGTGCTGGCTGGCAGGATTATGTTGTAGGTAACGTAAATGAAACAGCTCTCAACGATATTTGGAAAGATTCAATAAAAGTACAATATTTAAGAAGCTTACGCAAACGAGATTTCCCAAAATGTATTCAATGCCCAGAAAATGAGTTTTGTACTATGTGTATGGTTAGAAATGCAAATGAACACCCTTTAGGAGACCCGTTAGCAGTTAATGAATATTTTTGTAATATTGCAAGACTAAATAAAGAAATAGTTCTGAAGGGAAATGTAATATCTCATGACAAAAGTAGCAACTGATAAAGACGGTCTGATAAGGGGTTGATTATTAGAAAATGTGTTTCCAAAAATTAAGAAAGACTTAATTAAAGTTTTAGGACTAAATAATTCACCTTATATTTTCATGCAAGTATAAATTGAACAAGTAACATTAATATTTGTGTTTGTTAAATTGGTAATCCCCCACTATCTAAAAGGAGATAATAACATGGGATTATATACGAAAAATGGACGACCTTTTCAAGTTTCGGGCACAACCGTCTACAGTCGATCAGGTGAGGTAGTTGGCCGCATTAAAAATGAGAAGGTCTATGGCATAAATGGACAATATGTTGGCACAATAATCGGCGACCGACTTGTTTATCGCTCTACGGATAGCGCTGGTGTTAGTTCCTCGTTTGCAACTGCAAATCGTGCTGGGGCAGCCTCGGCAAATCGTGCCGGTTCAGCCGTTTGGGGGGATGAGCCAGATATTCCAGATTGAAGAAACGTTTCGATCAAGCTCGCAGCAAAAATGGAATGCCTTTTTAGACGAGGCAGTGAATAATAGATTTTTAATAATAATCTTTAAAACGTTTCATATTTATAAAGAGTGAAGATAAGTTGTAGATTTGAAATTGAATTTTTCATTACTGGATATGGTATAAAGTGCTATATGAGCAACCCTTTGGCTGTTCTATTTTTATAGAGAATTTTTGTGTTTCCCACCAATATCCGGTATTGCTTATTTAAGCAGGAGAATATATACATTTTAAGTAAAAATGTGGTTAGCGTTATTTGTTGCTCGACTTAATTTTCAGAAGATAATTAATGGTTATATATTTTCTCTTCTTGTATTTCATAAAATCCTACTATAAAATAAATACATAATCATGCCAAAAGGGATCTTAAGTATCTTTTTAAATGTGGGGGATTCGATGAGCAATGTAAATTTACTGGAAACAGAAATATTGGAAACCCGAAACAGCTTATCAACGGATAGGCTCGATATGTCTTTTGGTGAAATAATGAGCGTGTATGAAAGAGATGAAATAATAATCAGTCCTGATTTTCAAAGATTATTTAGATGGTCAGAAGGTCAAAAGACCAGATTTATAGAATCATTGCTTCTTGGAATTCCTATCCCACCAATTTTTGTGGCTGAAGACAACAATGGTAAATGGGAACTCGTTGACGGTTTACAAAGACTATCAACAGTTTTATCTTTCTTTGGTTTATTAAGGAATATAGAAAACATTAAAGATAATAAAAACAACTGGGCGCTTTGTGAGGGCGAGCTCATTAAGTCTTTAGAGTTATATACCTGTGCTGAGTTGCCTTTAAAATTCCAACTGAACATCAAAAGATCTTCTTGTAGAGTTGAAATTATTAAATGGAATAGCAAAATTGATATGAGATATGAATTATTTAATAGATTAAATACGGGAGGATCTCCACTTACTGATCAGGAAATAAGAAATTGTATCTTCAGAGGAATATCTACGGATTTTAATGAGTTTCTTAAAAGGATTGCGGACAATGAAGATTTTAAATGCTTGATTGGCCCGACAGAGAAACAATTATCGGAATTGTATTTACAAGAACTTGTTTTAAGGTTTATGTCTTTATTTAATAATTGGGAAAATGTAAATCATATACTGTCGAAACATATGACAGAATATATGAGAACGGTAATTAGAGAGAATAGTTTCGATTATTCTTTAGAAAGTGTATTTTTAAGGATTATTAATCTTCTTAAACCGTTAGGGAAAGAAATTTTTCGGTTTGAAGGAACTGTTTTCTCGACAAGTTTGTTTGATGCAATAACAATTGGAATTGGATTAAATTTAGATTACTACGAGCAGAATATTGAAGTTTTAAAAGCAAAAATAACTGAGTTAAAAACAAATCCTGAGTTTAAACGTTATACAGGATCTGCATCTAATAACAAATCTCGTGTAATAAATAGAATAAAGATAGCGAATACAATTTTTAAGGTTGTATAAAATGGATTTGTTAAAAGACCAATTAGACAATGAAATAACTTGGAGAACAGACGAACTTTCTATAATAAAAACGTTGCCATATTTGCATGCTTTTTCAGAAAAGCAAAAAACTGTATTTCAAAAATATTCTATACCAGCAATTTATTCTTTGTGGGAAGGTTTTGTAGTCTCTAGCATTTCCATCTACATTCGTGAAATTAATAAATTAAATATTAATCCTCATGAATTAGATATAAATATTCTTGTTCATGATATCGATTGTAAACTAAATCTAAATAATCCAAGAGTACATTTTGAAAAAAAAATTACCTTTGTCAATACCTTCATTGAACATATAAAATCATCTAATATTAGTATATCTTCTACCTTGCCTACGGAATCTAATGTAAATTATAAAGTTATTTGTAAAATACTTACAAGGGTTAATTTGCCGGCTTTGGCGGAAGATGTATTTCAAAAAAAATTAGATAAACTTTTGAGGATAAGAAATCATTTCGCACATGGTGAAAATAGCATCACAGTTGATGACAAATTAATAGCTGAACTTATTGAGCTTGTTATACATTTAATGCACGAAATTTGTAATATAATACTGGATGGATATAACAATAGGCTCTTTCTTAGAATTATGCCGAAATTATAAAAATAACAGCCATATCTCAAGGCGTGTCGAGATATGGCTGTTATTTTTTGTCTTCAATTGGTATGAAAAAATTTATTACATCAAATTCTAGACCATCTGCAATGACAAATAAAACGTCATAGAAAAAGGTCTTAAAGTGGAACTAGGCGCTTCTATCTTTGATAAATAAGACTTACTAATACCAACAGCTAACTCTTCCTGAGAAAGCCCTTTGCGAATGTAGTAATGGATGATTCTTTTAGCGATTTTGTTGGTAGATTTTAAAGTACAGTTTTTTACTTAGCAGGAATAATTATGCTTCTTAGTATAAATATATATATATCGTTATTTATAGAAGCAAAAAAACGTGTGACAATTATTTAGTAACTTAGCCGAAAAAGTTAATCCGAAAATTTGGATTAAGGGGTTATTATAAAGCTTTTTATTGGAGAGTATAGGAATGGTTAAATATACTTTTGAATTTAGAAATAGTTCTCTTGAAATCGAATTAAATAAGAACAATAAAATTTCTATTGGGGATGAAATTAAAATTGTTCTTGATTCAAATCAAAAATTAGTAGGTATTGATCTAGGAACTGACGAGTGTGAAATAAGCGAAAAGTGCGTTGTTTCATATTCAGAAGAACAGTTAAAAGAAAAATATATTGAGCTACAGCAGCGAGAAGTATATGAACCTCATGTAAACTTGGTGTATGAACACATTAAGGAATATGTTCCACGAGAATTTGTTGAAACAGCATTGAGGAAAGCTGCATCCAGATTAAGCAGACGACAATTATATATTGAAAACGAATATCATAATAGTTTACTTGGAAGAATTATTGCAGTTGCAGCAAGGTTAGAACTAGGTAGTCGTTTAAATAATGAAGAGGTAGCTCAAAGATTAAATCATCAGCAAGAATCCCTTTATACTTATCTTTTACTCACATGTTTTGATTTACTTGGACAGCCAACAGAATGGAAAACATATGAGGCGTGGCTAAGTTCTTCTGACGCAGAATCAGAGCGTCAAAGAGCTTTAAATGCTTGTGTGGGCGATAATATAATAGAAAAATCGAAGCAACTATATTTAGAATATCAAAAGATTTATGGTGTAAAAAATGCTTTTTTTAGATTTTTGAGGACAGTGTTATCCCGCAGTATTAGATATAAATTACTTGATAGCTTACGAATCATTCACTATAAAGAAGATCAGCAAGTGTCTTTAGGTAAAGTAATAGACAAAGAAAACTATTTATTTGCAATGAGAAACAATTACACTCATAAAGCTTATTTTTTAGAAGGCAATGTTCATCAATATATTCCGATGCTTGTGCCACCTAATTCATTTAAACTAAGGGAGCAAGAAAATATCAATTCGACTGTGAGAAGAACGGTCTATACGCAATCTTGGCCACACAAAATTAAATTTGCTGTTCAAAAGGGATTGCTAAAATATTTGCAAGATATTGATCAAGATGTAAAAAATGATGAATGGCTTCCACCTATAGTAAAGCCATATAAATCTATAAAAAATCATGAGGGAGCTGCCTCAATGTATTATTCTACAAATATTATAGATACTATGTGTCCTCCAGTTAGAGAATGAGTAAGTTGCTTTCAGTGAAATGAGCGGGGAGACGCTATATTAGTTTGATTGGATGTGAAAAGTCTGGAAAGAATATACAAGCCGTTACAAATCTTATCAGAAGACGAAATTGAACGTATATTGTTAGATGACAATATACAGGAATTAATAGCGTTGCCATTGTCTGTTGGTGAGACCTTTCCACAATGGAAGTTTGCGCAAGATTTGTGCGTAAATTTANNATAATTCAATTCTTGGATTAGCATATATTGCTCGGACAAAAGGAAAGTTAGAAAAGTATGTTGTTAAACCAGTTATACTTAGAGCTTTACGAGAAGAGACAGAATATAAATGGCGGATTATAGATGCGCTAAAAGATATTAATTTATTTATGGGGTGGAACATTGGTGCTAAGAAACTTAAATCTATCCTATAGATTTAAGAAGGAGGTGCTCCCTATGACAAAAGTAGCAGCCATCAAAGCTGATTCCTACGATCCCCATATAGTTGGACAAGCCATAACCGACTTACTCGCCCACTTAGGCGGTATGTCGCAGTTTATACAGCGTGGGGATAGGGGGTTAGTAAAACCGAACATGCGGGAGCGGTGG
>DMJQ01000069.1:301-13832 GCA_003457065.1 Clostridiales bacterium | reverse complement strand
TTCATTTAAAGAAAAAGATAATCTTACTCCAGAACAGTTGGAATTAATAGAACTTCGCAAACGCAATAAACAACTTGAAATGGAGAATGATATTTTAAAACAAGCAGCGCTGATCTTAGGACAAAAGTAAATGTGATAAAGAGCAATATTCACAAATACTCGGTGTCAGCAATGTGTAAAGTCCTACAAATTTCAATAGTAAAATTTTATTTGAATGTTCATCATCAGATTTGCATTTACGTACAATTCTTAGCTGTTTCCAGTTCCTTTTGTTAATTATTTTGTAGAAAAAAGGCTATTGCACTGCGATTCTTAATCGCTAATGCAATAGCCCGTTTGCTTCTATCTAATTATTTTTGTAATGTCCCACATCTTGTCAAGAACATGTTTTATATTGTATTTTTCCGCAAGTTCATCGGAGCCGTGCTGCCATCCGGCAAGTACCGGAGTTGCCTCTGCGTTTATGGCACATTCCATGTCAAATCTGGAGTCGCCCACATACAGTGTTTTTTCCGGCGTGCTTTCAAGCTTGTTTATGGCTCTCATGAGAGGTTCCTTATCTGGCTTGTGCTTTTCCACGTCATCCGCTGAAACTACCGCATCAAAATATTTTTTGATATTAAACTTTTCCAAGGCAGGCAGTGTTGAATTTTTAAGCCTTGATGTGGCAATGCCCATTTTGATGTTATTATTTTTCAGATATTCCAGAGTTTCTGCCACAGTTTCATAGAGAGTAACCTCATCATTAAACCTGTCCTTTTGATAATCTCTGTAGCATGCAATGACATCATCGAAATTAAAACTTCCAAAATCTCTTGATAATGTCAGCGCAAGCGGTTCCCCAAATGTGCTCATTACATATTTTTCGTCGCAATCTTCCTTTCGGAAAACAGAATATATGTGTTTAAAGGAATTTATTATCATTTGATTTGTGTTGGCAAGCGTACCGTCAAAATCAAATACTACCGTATCAATCATCTATTTCTCCTATTTTCTTTTTGTCTTCATGCTGAGACCGATTCTCTGTCTTTCTTTGTCAATGCTTATAATTGTCACATTGACGGTGTCTCCTACCTGAACAACTTCCATAGGATTTTTAACATACTTGTCGCTCATTTCCGAAAGATGCACAAGACCGTCCTGCTTCACTCCTATATCAACGAAAGCTCCAAAATCAACTACATTTCTGACTGTTCCCGTCAGATTCATTCCCACTTCCATGTCTTCCATTTTCATAACGTCGTTTCTGAAAACTACTTTAGGCATTTCATCCCTTGGGTCTCTGCCCGGTTTTTTAAGCTCTTCTATAATATCCGTGAGCGTAGGCACGCCGATATTGAGCTCTTCCGCCAGCACCTTTATTCTGTCTTTTATTTTTTCTCTTGCCGGCTTCTTTTCTTCCCTGAAATTAATCTGGGAAAGGGCCTCAAAGCTCTTCAGCCTTTTATTTTTGAAAGTCGTTTTAGCTTTTTTGTCTTCCTTTACTTCCACCTTCATTATTCTTTCATTGATGTCTCTCAAATTACCGTTTTTTACGTCATTAACTGTATATCCCAGCCTTTTAAGCAAAGCTATAGCAATTTCGTAAGATTCCGGATGCACGGCTGTTTTGTCAAGCGGATTTTCCCCATCAGATATTCTTAAAAATCCCGCACATTGTTCAAATGTCTTTTCTCCCAGCTGCTTAACCTTCAGCAGCTGGTTTCTGTCCATGAACTTCCCGTTCTCTTCCCTGCTTTTAACTATATTTTTCGCGATTGATTTGGAAATTCCGGACACATACTGAAGCAGTGCTGTTGATGCCGTGTTTAAATCAACTCCGACGCTGTTTACACAGTTTTCTACAACGCCGTCAAGTTCTTGTCCAAGTTTGGTCTGGTTCACATCGTGCTGATATTGGCCAACACCTATGCTCTTTGGATCTATTTTTACAAGCTCCGCCAGCGGGTCCTGAAGTCTTCTTCCTATGGAAATAGCTCCTCTTATGGTAACATCCAAATCGGGATATTCTTCCTGAGCAAGCTTGGAAGCCGAATAAACCGAAGCGCCCGCTTCGCTTACTATGGTGTATGTAACTTTCCTGTCCAACTTGGAAATCATGTCGGCAACAACCTGCTCTGTTTCTCTTGATGCGGTGCCGTTGCCTATGGTTATTACATTTATGTCATATTTGTTTATGAGCTCTGTCATTATTTTTTGAGATTTCTCAACTTCATTTCTCGGCTCACTGGGATAGATAACACCCTTATCCAAAAACTTGCCTGTTTCATCCAGCACGGCAATCTTGCAGCCTGTTCTGAAGCCCGGGTCAAGTGCCAGAATTCTCACATCCTTAACAGGAGGAACCATCAAAAGATTTTTTGTATTCTTTCCGAAAATTTTTATGGCTTCCTCCTCGGCTCTCTCAGTGAGCATATTTCTTACTTCTCTTTCTATAGAAGGAACAATAAGTCTTTTGTAGCCGTCTTCAATTGCAGCCGAATAATAATCGGTGGTTATTGCTGATTCATTTGTGATTTCTTTTGATTTTAGATAACCTATAATTTTTTCACCGGGAGTTATCAGCTTGACTTTAAGCTTCTTTTCTTTTTCGCCTCTGTTAATGGCAAGCACTCTGTGATTAGCAACCTTGTTCACTGGCTCTTCGAACTTATAATACATTTCGTAAACTGTTTTTTCTTCTTCGTTTGTTGCTTCTGATGTGAGCACACCGTCTGCTATATAAACTTCCCTGATATGCTTTCTGTAATCTGCGTTGTCCGAAACAATTTCAGCTATTATGTCACAGGCACCGTCATATGCTTCTTTGGCATTTTTAACGCCCTTTTCTTCATCGATGAACGGTTCAGCAATTTCTTCAAGCACACCTTCTGTTAAATTTTGTGCCAGTATAATGTCTGCAAGAGGTTCGAGGCCTTTCTCCTTTGCCTTTGAAGCACGGGTGGACTTTTTTTGTTTGAATGGTCTATACAAATCCTCCACACGCTGCATAACATCCGCGTTTAATATTTCGTTTTTAAGCTCCTCCGTAAGCTTGCCCTGTTCTTCAATCAGACGTATGACTTCTTCTTTTCTTGCCTCAAGATTTCTCAGGTATACGAGCCTTTCATACAGTTCTCTTAAAACCACGTCATCCAACGAGCCTGTCTGTTCTTTTCGGTAACGTGCAATGAACGGAATTGTATTTCCTTCATCGATTAATTTGACCGTGTTCTCAACCTGAAAAGGCTTAATATTAAATTCTTCACATAAAATTTTGTTAATGTCTATCATACTCTCTCCCTTATAACATTGACTGCAATTGATTCACTACGGATAAGCCCCTCAGCCTTCCGCCTCTTATTACAGAAATATCTCATGCCTTTTCAGACAGAGATAAATCAATTGTCAGCCTATTGTTCTAATGATTTCATCTTCAGATATTCATTTATAAACAAATCAATATTTCCGTCCATTACCGACTGCACGTTTGCCGTTTCGGCATTTGTACGGTGGTCTTTCACCATACTGTAAGGGTGAAACACATAGGATCTTATCTGACTCCCCCATGCTATCTGGTTGTATTTACCCTGAATATCTTCGATTTTTTCTTTGTTTTCCAGCCGCTTGACTTCCAGAAGCTTTGATTTAAGCATTTTCATGGCAGTTTCTTTGTTGCTGTGCTGCGACCTTTGATTCTGGCATGAAACAACAATGCCCGTAGGAANNTACATACTGGCCACCTGCGCCGCTCGAACGGTACGTATCCACACGTATATCCGCCTCATTGATTTCAACATCCACATCATCGCCTATTTCCGGAGTAACATCGACCGACGCAAAAGATGTGTGCCTTCTGTTGGAAGAATCAAACGGTGAAATTCGCACAAGGCGGTGAACACCCTTTTCGGATTTTAAATATCCGAAAGCATTCTCTCCTTCAACCAGCAATGTAACACTTTTAATTCCTGCCTCCGTGTCCGGAAGTATGTCAAGTACCGTCATGCTGTATCCGTGCGACTCAATCCACCTTGAATACATTCTGTAAAGCATGTCTGCCCAGTCCTGAGCCTCTGTTCCGCCTGCACCCGAATGAATCGACAATATTGCGTTGTTCTTGTCGTATTCTCCGCTTAAAAGCGCAACGATGCGGGCATTCTCAAGAAGCTCCGCAACCTCGCTCATATTTTTCTTAAGCTCCGGCAGGTGGCTTTCATCATCTTCCTCGCTTATTATTTCGGCATAAACCTCCAGATCTTCAACCTGCTGCTTCAAATTCTTATATACGCCCATTCTGTCTGTATTGTGTTTCAGTTTCTGAGATACTTTTTGAGCCCTTTCCTGATTGTTCCAGAAATCAGGCTCCTGCATCTCGGATTCAAGCACCTCATTTTCTTCCTTCAACTTTTCCAAGTCAAAGTGAACCACCGACCTCAGCTAATATATCGTTAAACTTTTTTAAACTTTCATTAATTTCATACAAATCTACCAATAATATCATCTCCTTATAACAATTGTCATGAAATTGCTAATATTCTACTATTCATTCTGTCCACAGCATTTTTTATATTTCTTTCCGCTGCCGCACGGACAAGGATCATTCCTTCCGACTTTTTTCTCTCTGTGCACCACCGGCTGCGGTTTATCCGTTGAACCTGAACCGCCGCTTGT
Source organism: Clostridiales bacterium (assembly GCA_003457065.1). Classification (GTDB taxonomy): domain Bacteria; phylum Bacillota; class Clostridia; order Tissierellales; family Sedimentibacteraceae; genus Sedimentibacter. Next base: position 9,182 of record DMJQ01000069.1, on the reverse strand, counting down.
TCCGGTAATCCTTGCGACCTCTTTACGCTGCATTTTTTCCTGAGGTTTAACCCTCATCAGCATTTTTACGGTATCTTCCTGTATACCTTCTGTCATTTCCTCGAACATATCATATCCTTCAATCTGATATGCTCTTACAGGATCCTCCTGTCCTATTGCACGAAGTCCTATTCCCTGTCTCAGCTGATCCATTGCATCTATGTGGTCAATCCATTTTGTATCAACATTTCTTAAAAGCACTATTCTTTCTATTTCTCTGAAAACTTCTTCGCCGAATTCGGATTCCTGCCTTGCATAATGTCTGTCAACGGCACTTCTGGCTTTTTCTCTCAATAGTTCACCGTTGATGTTTTCCTGAGCTTCGCCTTCAAAACTGATGTGAACATAGAACGTATCCGCAACATATTTCACAAATCCGTCCAAATCCCAGTTGTCACTGTATCTTTCATCAGTGGTGTACATTTGTATGCCCTTGTCAATAAGTCCGTCAATCATGTTGGAGATGTAATCTTTCAGGTTCTCACCCAGAAGCACTCTTCTTCTTTCCGAATAAATAACCTCTCTTTGCTTGTTCATGACATTGTCATATTGAAGCACATGCTTTCTTATATCAAAGTTTCTGCCTTCGACTCTCGACTGTGCGGTTTCAATTGTCCTTGTGAGCATTCCCGCTTCCAAAGGCTCATCCTCCGGCATCTTTAATGTCTCAATAATTGTTTTTACCTTATCACCGGCGAACAATCTCATCAAGTCGTCTTCAAGCGATATATAAAAGCGTGTCGACCCCGGGTCTCCCTGTCTTCCGGCACGTCCCCTCAGCTGGTTGTCGATACGTCTTGACTCATGTCGCTCCGTGCCGATTATGTGAAGCCCGCCGACTTCCTTTACCTTTTGCTGCTCATCCTTCAGTTCATTTTTTGACTGTTCCAGCAAATCTTTATAAATTTTTCTTGCCTCTAATATTTCGGCATCGTCAGTTTCATTATAGCCGTCCGCCTGTGCAATCAGTTCGTCCGAGAAACCTTTCTGCTTCATTTTGTGCTTAGTCAGATATTCCGGGTTACCTCCCAGAACTATGTCGGTACCTCTGCCGGCCATGTTGGTTGCAATTGTTACGGCACCCAGTCGTCCGGCCTGAGCTACAATCTCGGCTTCCTTATCATGCTGCTTTGCATTCAAGACTTCATGCTTCACACCTTGTTTTTTAAGAATTTTACTTAAAAATTCTGATTTTTCTATAGAAATTGTACCAACCAGTATCGGCTGACCCGTTTTATGCTTTTCGATTATCTCATTGATGACAGCATTGAACTTTCCTTCTTCACCTTTATAAACAACATCTTCCAGGTCTTTTCTGATAACATCTCTGTTAGTTGGAATTTCTATGACATCAACGCCATAAATTTCCCTGAATTCTTCTTCTTCTGTCTTTGCCGTACCTGTCATACCTGACAGCTTTTTATACATTCTGAAATAATTCTGGAATGTGCTGGTTGCCAGTGTCTTTGATTCTTTTCTTACTTCTATTCTTTCCTTTGCTTCTATTGCCTGGTGAAGACCGTTGGAATATCTTCTTCCGTACATAATACGGCCCGTAAATTCATCAACAATTAAAACTTCTCCGTCCTTTACAATGTAGTCGATATCTCTTTTCATTGTATTCTGTGCCTTTAAGGCCTGGTTGATGTGGTGTGATATCTCCATGTTTTCCTGATCCGCCAAATTCTCAATATTGAAGAATCTTTCAGCCTTGGTAATTCCTCTGGCTGTCAGCGTAACATTTTTGCCTTTTTCATCAACAATGAAATCAACAGTATTATCTTCCTCAACATCGCCCATTATATAATCCATCTTGGATTTCTTTTCTTCCGGAGTCTGGATTTTACCTTTTAATGTTGTGACAAAACTGTTTGCCATTTCGTAAAGATTGGTTGATTTGTCACCTTCGCCGGAAATAATCAGAGGAGTTCTTGCTTCATCTATCAATATGGAATCGACTTCGTCTATGATACAGTAGTTCAAATCCCTTTGAACCATTTCTTCCTTCCTGATAACCATGTTGTCTCTTAAGTAGTCAAAGCCGAATTCGTTGTTTGTACCGTAAGTAATATCGCACTGGTAAGCATTTACTCTTTCTTCTCTGGTAATTCCGTGAACTATGCAGCCTACGGTCAGTCCCAGGAAATTATGAACCTTTCCCATCCAGTCGCAGTCACGCTTTGCCAGATAGTCATTCACCGTCACAACGTGAACTCCGTTACCGTCAAGAGCATTTAAATACACAGGCAATGTAGAAACCAAGGTCTTACCTTCACCGGTTCTCATTTCAGCAATACGTCCCTGGTGAAGAACAATGCCACCTATTAACTGCACCCTGTAGTGCTTTTGCCCCAATACTCTCCATGCGGCTTCTCTCACAACAGCAAATGCTTCAGGCAGTATGTCATCCTTAGTTTCGCCGTTTGCAAGCCTTTCTTTAAATTCAGAGGTCTTTGCCCTGAGCTGTGCGTCACTTAATTCTGCCATTGAACTTTCCAGCGACAAAATTTTGTCAACTGTCGGTTCCAGTCTTTTAACTTCTTTTTCACTGTATGAACCGAAAATTTTCTCTAAAAACTTTTTCATATTGCATCCTTTCTCAATACTAAACTATTGAACTGAAGTATCCGGCCGTATATCCTGAGCTCCATGCCCACTGTAAGTTAAAACCTCCGCAGTCGCCGTCCACATCAAGTATTTCTCCCGATAAATACAAACCTTTCACTTTGGCTGATTCAAGAGTTTTTGGATTAACTTCCGACATATCCACCCCACCTGCAGTCGACTGTGCCTGCTGCCATGTATTGTGGCCTGTCACTTCAAATTTCCATTCTTTCAATATATCTATAATCTTAAAAATTTCTTTTTTGTTCAGCCTGCCGCAGTTTTTCTGCAGGTTTTCAAATCCTGCTTCCATAAGCACGACGGGTATCAGCTTTTTATTTATGAAACCAACCAATCCGTCTTCAATGCTTTTATAACCAATTTTATTAAATCTTCTGCTCAGCAGGTCATATAGCTCGACCTTTGATGATTCGGGAAACATATCCACACATAAAAATACCTTCCGGCCTTTATTCAGTTCCTCGATAACCTTTCTGCTTATCTGCAAAACAGGGGGACCTGAAATTCCGTAATCTGTGAACAGTATTTCACCTTCATCCTCTCTTATGAGTTTTTTGTCGGTGAATCCCTTAACTGTCCCGTCAAATCTTATTCCGGCTATTCTTTTAAAATATTTCCCGTTCAGCTTAAGTTGCACCAACGCCGGAAACGGCTCTATTATTTTATGTCCGAACGCCTTTGCCAATTCGTATCCTTTTCCGTCAGAGCCAAGCTGAGGACTGGCCTTTCCGCCTGTTGCCAAAATAACCCTGTCGGCCTCATACGCGGCATCCCTACCTATGATACTGAATTTATCTTTATTTTTTCTTAATTCCATTACTTCAAAATCTGTAATTTCTTCCACCCTGAGCCTTTTTACCTCATACCGCAGAACATCCAGGACGCTTGAAGCCTGCAGTGAACTGGGATACACCTTACCCAGTTCTCCCACATACGGATTTATACCAAGCCCCTCAAAAAAATCTAATGTTTTGTCCAAGTCAAAGAAATTCAGCGCATTTTCAGCAAGCTTAACATTTTTTCCATGATACCTGTCAATTGACATGTACATATTTGTGTAATTGCACCTGCCGTTACCCGTTGCCAGTATCTTTTTTCCCACTCTGTTCAATTTTTCATATATGGCAACCTCCGCTCCGCTTCTTGCGGCAGCAACTGCTGCCATTAACCCTGAGGCGCCTCCGCCGATAACAGCTGTTTTCATGGAATCATTCCTTTTCATTCATTGGTTTATATATTTTTATTATCTGTTCAGCAACCTTAAGTCCGTCAATTGAGGCAGACATAATTCCGCCCGCATATCCGGAGCCTTCGCCGCATGGATATATGCCTTTTGTATTGCTTTGGAAACTATCATCCCTTGTGATTCGAACAGGTGAAGATGTTCTTGTCTCCACACCCGTGAGCACCGCATCATCCCTGTCGTAATTTTCAAGCCATTTTCCGAAAGCGGTTATTCCTTCCACCAGACTTTCGCATACATATTCCGGCAGACATCCCCACAGGTTGGCAAATGTTGCNNAAGGTCCCTTTCGTGGAAGCTCATGCCGTTTGTTACAATTCCGCCCTTTTCGGAAGCAGATGCCGTAACGACTCCTCCCGGACACATACAGAATGTGTAGCAGCTTCTGCCGTTTTTGCATTTATGTACAAACTTATAATCTGCCGGCCCCAGCTTAGGATTTCCGGCCATCTCGCCGTACTGCGCTTCACTTATCATCTTCTGAGGATGTTCGATTCTGACTCCTATGGCAAACGGCTTCGCTTTTAATTCCAGCTTGTTGTTTAACATTTCAAACGTGTCTCTGGCACTGTGACCTATTGCCAGCACCAGTACGTCCGTATCGATTATATCGCTTTCAGTAACGATTCTGTACACGTTGTTGTCTTTTATTTTAATGTCGGTGAGACATTCTTCAAAACGGAATGTTCCCCCCAGGTTTATTATTTTATTTCTTATGTTTACAAGACAGTCTCTCAGCAAATCAGTGCCTATGTGAGGTTTGTTGATGTACGTGATTTCAGCCGGAGCTCCTGCTTCCACAAATTCTTCAAGGACTTTTTTACCTCGTTTGGATCTGTCCTTAATAAGAGTATTAAGCTTGCCGTCAGAAAATGTTCCGGCTCCGCCTTCTCCAAACTGTATGTTGGATCTTTCGTTCAGTGTTCCGTCTTTCCAGAACTTTTCAATATCCTTCACACGGTCCTTAACCTTTTTGCCTCTTTCAAGAATTATGGGGCTGTATCCCTTTTCAGCCAGAAGCAACGCGCAGAATAATCCCGCCGGTCCGCATCCCACAATTATAGGTCTGTTGGTCAGCGGTTTTTCCCCGGTCGCCTCAACTTCATAAACAAACGGTTCTACAACTGAAATATTGTTATTTCTTTTGGAAACTTTTATATCGTGATAAAGTTCCACATCTAAAGCATATATGAAAAGTATTTCTTCTTTTTTTCTCGCATCTATCGATTTTCTGAAAACTGACAAGTTTTTTATTTCATCTGTCTTTACTCTGAGTGCTTCTGCAGCCTTTATATATAAATCTTCCTCACTGTGATCTATGGGAAGCTTAACCTGCTGTATTCTAATCATGCCACACCTCTTAATCTATTCACATTTGAATTAACAGTCCTGATAAAAACGGAAGCAATTGCGCTTGTAATTAAGCACACCGTTCATAACCTTATCATTATACCATATATCTAAAAATATTCTATGCAATTTTTTGATTATTCATTATTCATAATAAACATAATATTGAGCATATTAAAATTATCAAACTTCGATTTTTTATTTTACTATCAACTTCTAGGAGATATATGAACACAAAAAACAAATCCATACTGCTGATGCTTTTTTCCGCGTTTACCTTCTCGGCGATGCAGATAATCGTAAAGCTGCTGCCGGCTGTACCGCTGATGGAAAAAGTGTTTTTCAGAAACTTCATAAGTTTAATAATATCATTTATTATTCTCAAAGAAAATAATTTAAGTTATTTCGGAAACAAGGAAAACAGAAAATATCTGTTCTACCGGTATTTATTCGGATTCACAGGCATCATACTGTTCTTTTATGCCACAACACAAATGTTGGCAGCCGACGCTGCCATACTGAATAAACTCTCTCCGGTTTTCGTAATAATCCTTGCTCATCAATTTCTCAAAGAAAAAATCAATAAAACAAAAATTATAGTTATGATAATATCAATACTGGGAGCATTGTTGGTAATAAAGCCCCAATTTAAATTATCAGTAATTCCTGCAGCAGCAGGTTTTATTTCCGCCATACTTTCCGGAGCCGCCTATGTGTTTATTACAGTTATAGGCAACAGGGAAAGCATATATACCACTGTCTTTTATTTTTCATTGCTATCTTCCGTAAGCTGCATTCCTTTCTTTTTTATGGACTTAGCCATACCCGACGCATATGAACTGTTCATGCTCATATTGCTCGGTGTGCTTGCAGCTTTCGGGCAGATAGCATTAACCTCTGCATATAACAATTGCAAAGCTTCTGAAATTTCTATATATGATTATTCCAACATTATATTTTCTTCATTGCTGGGATACTTATTTTTGTCTGAAATTCCTGACATTCTCAGCATATTAGGAGGTATTTTAATACTGTCCGCATCCGTTATTTTATATATTCAGCAGAGACATGAAAATACTTAAATTTCTTTCCCGTCAATAGGACTTGACATTATTATATAAGTTTCCGTGTTTCCGTAAAACTGCACTTTACCCACAATTTCTTCAAGATGAGTCATTTCCCTCAAATATGCCTTCATAATCATGCTGTGAGGTCCCGTAACATGGTGGCATTCAACTATTTCTTCTGTATTTCTGGCAAATTCAAGGAAGTTTTCCTGTTTTTCAGGCTTGATTGATGCATTTATAAGAACGCATATAGGCTTTCCCACTTTCTCATTGTTTATAACCACTTTATATCGTTCTATTATACCGTCGTCTTCAAGTCTTTTCACTCTTTCAGCCACTGCTGGAGGACTTAAAGATACTTCCTTGCCTAATTCTTTCATTGAAATTCTTCCGTCTCGCTGTAAAATGCTGATAATTTTTAAATCTGTCTGGTCCATTGTACTACCGCCTTATTTTATTAATTATTTTTCAAAAACTTGTTTTTATTTATATGCTACGTGCAAAATTCTCTTATTAAAATTATGTACAAATATACTTTTACATGATATTATAATACTAAGGAGGTGCGATATGTAACATATAAATATCAAATTTAACTAATTGTTTTAAAATCAAAGTATTTTATTTTCAAATTAATATATACAAAATATATTACGTATGATATTATATCATACATGCATAAAGATTTTCAAGAAAAAGCTTAATTTTATATGCCAAATCAAATGATTCTATAATTATATTAAAGAATAAATGTATTTTTAATGACAACAATATTATAGAATCTATCAAATGGAGGGAATATGTCTAAACTAAAAATTACAGAAACATCATTAAGAGATGGACATCAATCTTTAATCGCAACAAGATTAACAACAGACGAAATATTGCCTATATTAGCAGAAATGGATAAAGCAGGATATTATTCAATGGAAGTATGGGGCGGAGCAACATTTGATACATGCCTCAGATTCCTGAACGAAGATCCGTGGGAAAGACTGAGAAAAATTAAAGCAACCGTTAAAAATACAAAACTTCAGATGCTTTCCAGAGGGCAGAACCTGCTGGGATATAAAAACTATCCCGACGATATAGTAGAAAAATTCTTGAAAAACGCAATTTACGAAGGAATTGATATTGTAAGAATATTTGATGCTCTAAATGACATCCGTAATCTTCAAAAATCCATCGAGGTAATCAAAAAGGAAAATGCACACTGCCAGTGCGCAATATCCTACACAAAAAGCCCTGTTCACACCACAGAGTATTACTTAAAATTAATTAAAGACTTTGAAAACGCCGGAGCAGATTCCGTATGCATCAAAGATATGTCCGGTATACTTCTTCCATATGAAGCTTATGATCTGGTTAAAGCCATTAAAAAAGTCACAAAGCTTCCTATAGAATTTCATACTCACTGCACCAGCGGTGTTGCTCAAATGTCAGTGCTTAAGGCAGTTGAAGCCGGTGTTGATATAGTCGATACGGCAATATCGCCTCTGTCATCAGGAACATCACAGCCTGCAACAGAATCACTGGCCATAAGCCTTGCGGAGACAGAAAGAGATCCGCAGCTCAACCTGGACAGCTTAAATAAGACAGCTGAATATTTCAAGGATGTAGTAAAGAAATATCAGGATAACGGCACTTACAACATCAAGGTGCTGATGACCGAACCAAAGACACTGCGATATCAGATTCCTGGCGGAATGCTTTCAAATTTAATATTCCAAATGAAATCACTCAATGCCTCCGATAAATATGATGCTGTTCTTGCCGAAGTTCCAAGGGTAAGAGAGGATCTTGGGTATCCGCCGCTGGTAACTCCTATGAGCCAGATGGTTGGAGCACAGGCAGTGTTCAACGTAATATCCGGCGGAAAATACAAAATAATTCCTACCGAAATCAAAAACTATGTGAAGGGAATGTACGGAAAGCCGGCAACTCCGATATCTGATGAAGTAAGGAAAGAAATAATCGGCGACGAAGAAGTTATTACTGTAAGACCTGCAGACTTGCTGACAGACGAATACGAAAGAGTCAAAAAAGATATAGGCGAACTTGCTCAATCGGAACAGGATGTTCTATCATATGCACTGTTCCCTCAGACAGCAAAGGATTATTTTGAAAAAAGGAACAAACCTTCATTGGTTTAAAAATGCATTTAAAAAGGCTGTTAATTCAACAGCCTTTTTTTAATGCATTTTTGACTTATATCATTATGTAAAATAAATATGCGCTAAACACATACTATGAAACAATTCCTGAAGTTCCTATTACAGGAATATTTGACTCTCAGACATGGACAGGTGTGGTATGCCCTGGGCATGAATCTCCCGTTGTTTATCTTATACAGAAAATTCTTTCGTATATTATACCCGCAATACCTCCGATAGAACTCAGCGGGGTTTATGATGAAGCCACCAAAATGCCGTAACCGCATTTCAGAACATGGAAGACATTGAGCCAACCGGCGCCGTAGACGAGGGAACTATTAAACCAGCCCGCACCCAAGCAGCAGCCATTACTATTTAATCACGGTCTTTCCGCCCATATACGG
>DMJQ01000069.1:0-222 GCA_003457065.1 Clostridiales bacterium | reverse complement strand
AAGTATATTGATGGAACCGTCTTCATTCATGTTGTTTTCTAAAAATGAAATCAGCATTCTCGGCGGAGCAACCACGGTGTTATTTAATGTATGCGCAAAATATTTTCCGCTTTCTCCGTCAATACGTATTTTTAATCTTCGTGCCTGAGCGTCGCCTAAGTTAGAGCAGCTTCCTACCTCAAAATACTTTTTCTGTCTCGGTGACCATGCTTCCACATCTAA
>DMJQ01000095.1:10485-13182 GCA_003457065.1 Clostridiales bacterium | reverse complement strand
AATAACTATTACACGCAGGAATTTTAAAAATTAAATGAACAATACATAGCGGTAATACGAATATCCCCATAAATATCGCTATTGTTACTAATTTATGTTTTACAATCCACTGCAGTATCCTATCTATTACATTCTCCATTATGTTACCTCCACTACAAACTGCCGTATCGCCTTAGCAATTATTTTTTTGAATCCTAATATTACCATTATATCAAACTAAAATATAAAAGTATATTGATATGCTTAGTTTCGTTGAATTAACGCAATCATCTCATCACCACTAATTTCTCCCGCCTTGTAATCCTGCCTTGCCTTTGATGCAGCAACTACCCAAGCCTTAAAGTCTTCTTTAGTTAGACTGTTTTCGGTTTCGTTATACTCTAAGTCCTCAAATCTGTAAAATCGTGAATACATACGGTTGTAAATTCGCTGAAACTCTTGCAAGAATTTATCTTCCTCAACGGATTTATTAAATTTCATTTTTGCTCCAACCTGTTTGCAAGTGCGATTGTTTTTATAAATCCTGTCGCAGTAATCTCGTTTGCGCTTGTCTGCAAGTACAAATAGTTTATCGCACAAAGCACACCGCTTCGCTAAAATGCCTCGCTTAATCATTTCCATAAACTCAAGATACAGCATTTCTTCTAAACTTTGAATCGAAAAATACTGCCACATACTGACTTCATAGTTACTATCACGATGAATATTCTGCAAAACCTTACGAGTATCCACATCTTTTGGATCATCAAAAGCAATCAGTTTACTTGTATCAAACTTGCCGTAAGAAATCGGTGCAATGCCATACATGGAACGGAGCATATGATGTGTAAAGTTTGGAGTAAGATTGCAAAACATCATATAACGCTCTGCAAGTGTGTATTCCGCCAGCACTTCTTTATTCAGGCACATTTCCAAAGCATCACTGTAAGTCTTTTGTAAATTTGCATAATAGTGAAACAGAAAGACAAGATAATCAACCATTTCTACTTTTGTCTTTTGACTTGCATAGAAAGTCCTTAAAATTTCGCTGTTTAAAAAGAAATGTGCATAGCTGTGCTTGCCTTTCAGTAAGTCCACAGCGTTCCAAAATATATTTTTAATATCTTCAAAATTCTGCTCGGATACCGTTATGGTACTCGAGCTTTTTATTTTTTCTAAAACTTCTGTAAAATCAAGTTCGCAGAAATCGACAATACCATTTCCAATGTCTCCAATTTGCTCAAAAGTAGTGTGCTGTGTATCGTGCAAGAAGAATACGTTCAGTTTGTTTGTGCTGTCGGTAAAAACCTTAGCAAAAGGATAAGTAATCTCCATAATGTCCTCCTTGTGTAAAGAATTGATTTTATAAAAATAAAATTCTTTTAATTCACGATATAAGGATAGCACATTAATTTGTAAAATGAAAGTAGAAGAAAAGCATTGTATCTTGAAAAAATTAAATGATCGTCTAAAGGTGATATGGTTGCCAAGACCTCGAAAGAGCGAGCGACAGAAACGACGGAGAGAACCTCGGTCAGGAACTGCTTTAGGTAGAACGACGAAACTGAAAATCAAAAAAGGAGAATGCAAATGAAAAATAAACTTGAAACCATGGATGCAGAAACTTTGATGACCACACCACTCGAACAACTTAAATTTTTTGTAGATGGACTGATACCGCAAGGACTGCATATTCTCGCAGGTTCACCGAAAATCGGCAAGAGTTGGCTGTCGCTGTGGATTTGTTTGCAGGTTGCAAAAGGAGAAAAGGTTTGGGATTTTGAAACTCACAAAAGCGAAGTGCTCTATCTCTGTCTTGAAGATAGCTTTGCGAGAATACAAAACAGGCTATTTAAAATTACAGATGATGCACCGCCGAATCTACACTTTGCAATTATGAGCGAAACTATCGGAAACGGTTTGGAAATTCAAATTGAAAACTTTATCAAGGAATATTCTGAAACAGGATTAATTGTAATTGATACCTTGCAAAAAGTTCGCAGCAACACTTCTGCAAATGTAAATCCTTATGCCGCCGACTACGATGACATCAATGCACTGAAACAAATTGCTGATAAATATAAGATTGCGATTGTTTTGGTTCATCACCTTAGAAAAACAGGTGACAGCGATCCACTCAATATGATTTCAGGCACAAGCGGAATTGCGGGTGGTGCTGATACTAACTTTGTGTTGCAAAAAGAAAAAAGAATTGAGAACCGAGCAATGCTCATTTGCNNCAGGTTGATGAGGTGATTGTTCTTCTTTCTGATTTTATTAAATCAGTTAAAAGTTTTACTGGAACAGCAACGGAGCTTGCAGAAAGTCTAAAACTGGAGTGCAACCCATCTGCACTAAAAAAGAAAATCATTAAGCACATGCCTTATTTAACTGAAAACAACATTACCTATTCCGAAAAACGTACCTTTGAAAGGCGAGAGTTTTCTCTCAGTTATATTTCCAATGACACGATGACGGTTGAAAACTCCCCTCAAAATCTCCCGTCTACGTGTCAGCTCCCGTCAGCACAGAATAATCTCGCCACCATTGCCCCGTGTTCGCCCTTGTGTGAGCCTTTGACGGATAAGGTGGGATAGTAACACGGCATCAACACAAAACCGCAAATTAAGCCACCATTGCGGACAACTTCTGATTTATATCTATCTCAGATTAGCAGAGGAGCTTTCGGTTACGAATTCCTACCCTTTAGGGTAGGGC
>DMJQ01000095.1:1385-10425 GCA_003457065.1 Clostridiales bacterium | reverse complement strand
AGTCGGCATTAGGCAAAGAAATCATCATTATAGATGGACTTCCGGAGATAGTAAGTCAGCTTAAAAAGATTGGAAACAACCTCAATCAGCTGACAATGCTCAGCCACCAAGGTGCGATTAACACAGTTAAACTTGATGAAACCGAGGAAAGTCTAACCGCAATCTATTGGAAAATTAACGAACTTACAAAGGTGGTGGACAGTAGTGTCAGTGTTTAGTGCAGTCAAAAACAAGAAACAAACCAAGGGTGCAATGGCTGGGGTGCTTAATTATATCTCGGACAGCAACAAGGTTTACTACAACAATATACCTTTGAGGACAGGCATCAACTGTAATTATTACAGTGGCTTTGCAGAAATGTGCCTCACCAAACAGCAACATAAAAAAAATGATGGCAGACAGTTTTATCAATTTGTGCAATCCTTTTCGGAGAAAGATGATGTCACACCCTTGGAGGTTCATCAGATTGGGTTGGAGCTTGCACAGAAACTGTTCCCCGATTTTGAGGTTATGGTTGCTACCCACTGCAATACCAAGCACTCCCACAATCACATCGTGGTGAACTCTGTCAGCTTCAAAACAGGCAAAAAACTCCATCAAAATCACGATATTTTAATAGAACAACGAATGGTCAATGACCAAATTTGTATGGCTCATGGGCTGATGGTATTAGAGCCTTACCAAAAATTGAAACGAGGACAAGCTATAAAGCAAAAAGAGTATCGTGCAGCGGAGCGTTGTCAAAGTTGGAAATTGCAACTGATTGCCGCCATTGAAGATGCCCTTTTATACTCCACCGATAGAGAAAGCTTTATTCACAATATGGAATATGAGGGCTATGAGGTCAACTGGAGTGACACAAGAAAATACATCACCTACACCACACCAGAGGGCTATAAGTGTAGAGATAACAAGCTACACGATGACACCTACCTCAAGGAAAATTTAGAAAAGTTATTTATATTCAGACAAGAAACAGGATTTAAACCACTGACCTATGAGCCACCGGAGGGTTGGCTTGGTGAAATGCAAGCACACTATGAACTTACCCAAGATGTAATTTCACTGGGCAAAAACCTTGAAAATGTTGGTGATACCGTACCGCCATTAACTCCACAAACTTGGACGGACAGAAAACAAAAGCAAAGAGAAAACCTGAAAAAGCTTGCCTCCGGTCATAAGTTACAAAGCGAGCAGGAGCAAGATTTTGAGATGACAATGTATTAAGGAGATTAAATATATGAAGAATGCCCAAATAAAAGACACAGGATTTTATGGCGAAGTTAAGCCTTTGATTTTTGAAGACGGAAATACAGTTACAACAATTTACAGAGATACAGCTGTTACTCGAAATGAGAATGAATTCTTTACAGAACGAAAAATGTTAATTGACGGCAAAATCTTTTATGTAAAATCCATCTTTCCAACAGAGCCATCATCAACGCCAAGCAAAGAGTTAATCAGCTTAATTGATGACGAAAAAGATATTAAAAAGAAATAACGGCTTTCGATAGACTTGTACAAGCTGTTACGGTATGATGTGTTTACCGTATTCGGTTTGTCGGAAAGGAGCTAAAATGAAACAGACAACTGAAAAATATACAATTCTTTACGCAAGATTAAGCCAAGATGATGGCAGTCAAGGTGAGTCCAACAGCATTAGTAATCAGAGGTTAATTTTAGAAAAATATGCAAAGGACAACGGCTTTGAAAACCTTAAGTTCATTGCTGATGATGGCTACTCTGGTACGAATTTCAACAGACCAGCCTTTAAAGAACTGATGGAGCTTGTTGAAAATGATGAGGTTGAAACCATTATAGTCAAGGACATGAGCCGATTTGGCAGAGAGTATTTAGAAGTAGGAAGATACACTGAAATCGTATTTCCAAACTATAATGTGAGGTTTATTGCAATATCTGATGGCATTGATAACCTTTATGGAAATGATGACTTCACCCCATTTAAGAACATCATAAACGAGCTATATGCCAAAGATTGCAGTCGTAAAATTAGAGCAGCCAACAGAGCAAAAGCAGAAACAGGTGCAAGAGTAGGTACTAATGTCCCATTTGGTTATATGAAAGACCCCGATGATCCTAAGCGAAAAATCATTCCTGACCCCGAATCGGCACAAGTTGTAAAATACATCTTTCAGCTATGTGTAGAGGGTAATGGTCCAAGTCAAATTGCAAAAAGGCTTGCTGAAGAGATGATTTTTATGCCGAATTATTATTGGTATTCAAAAGGCATGAGTTACCCNNCGATCGCTGGGATCAAACCACAGTCCGGCATATTCTCGAAAATGAGGTTTACATTGGGCATACAATTAACTGTAAAACTACAACCAAGTCATTTAAAAACAAAAAGAAAATTAATGTTCCAAAGGAAGAACAGTTACGATTTAAGAACACGCATCAAGGACTAATATCTCAAAAAGTTTGGAATATCGTTCAAGATATCAGACAGCACAAACGCAGACGAAATAATATGGATGAGCAGAATATGTTCTCAGGTCTGGTTTACTGTAAAGATTGCGGAACAACAATGGTACTGCACCGAAGCCATAATATGAAAAAGAGCAACTATAACTTCATGTGCCGAACCTAAAAAAGAAAGGCAAAGAGGTTTGCACTGCTCACTTCATCAAAGAGGAACAACTTGCCAAGGTTGTGCTTGATGATTTAAGACGAGTAACCCACTATGCAAGGCAGCATGAAGCTATGTTTATAAACGCTGTTGCCAAGAAAAACACGAAGGAAACACAAAAAGAAATCTCCTTGCTGGCTAAAGAGCTTGATACCTTAAAACACAGAGATGATGAATTGACAATTCTCTTCAAAAGGCTGTATGAGGATAATGTGCTTGGCAAGATAACAAATGAGATGTTCCGAAAGCTAAGTGATGGCTACCTAAAAGAGCAAAAAGAAATCCAATCTACCATTCACGATAAGGAAAGCAGATTGGAAAAGTTAAAATTATCGGTGACAAATGTCAATGCCTTTATTGAAGAAACCAAGGCAATCACCGAAATTAATGAACTGACAGCTACTATTCTACACAGATTTATTGATAAGATAGTAGTGGGTGAACGAGCAGAAAAATATTCAAGAACAGCTGCACAAGAGATTCAAATCCACTACCGTTACATTGGACTACTTGATAATGTAATTAAGGAATCGGCAGAAGAAGAAAAACAATCAGTAGCCTAAAAAGGTAAAAGGCAGACAGTGAAAACCACTGTCTGCCAATATACCGCCCATTTAACCGCAGTTTATAAAATGTCCCTATGGGACTGCGACATAAGCGCTACCTTTTTTTAATCAAAGTCTTCTAAGTAGTTAATAAATATTATTATTCTACATACCCATTAGATGTATCAATTACAATTTGATTTAAACTTCCATCCCAGTTAACACCAACATCAAATACTTGTCCATTCTTGCACATATTTCGTATATATAATAAAAGGAACAGAGTTTTTAAATATTCTGTTCCTCAATAAATTAAGATTTATTTACTTTTTTAAATTTTCATCAATAGTTTCATTGTCAAGCGGTGACTTGCACTCTGCCTGGTTTTTAAACTCCAATACTGCCTTTCTGACTCTGTTAAACGAAGCTATTGTTCCCGGTCCGGCAATACATCCTCCTAAACATGCCATGCCTTCAAGCAAATATCCATTTTTCTTTCCTGCCTTTGCAACTCTCATGAGCTTTACGCATTCTTGTAAAGTAGATGCACCTTCAACGTTTATCTCTCTTGATGGGTCTATTGTCAAAGCGGTCTTTTTTACTGCTTCAGCTACTCCTCCGGCTATGGCATAACCTCGGCCTAATGCAGAAGCATCCTGTATTTCTTTAGACACCTCTATTTCTGTNNTGATAATTCTATTCCCTTAGCAACAAACATCCCCATAAGTTCCTCGAAAGTGATTACAAAATGCACGTAATCTTTAACATCTTCCCTCAATGCCTCTAATTTCTTAGAAATACAAGGTCCTATAAAGGCTATTTTTGCATCAGGGTCCTTTTCCTTAATATATTTTGCAGTATAAACCATCGGAGAGGAAGAATCCGATATATATTCATATTGATCAGGGAATAACTTCTTAACCATTATTGTCCATGAATTGCAGCAGCTGGTTCCCATATAAGGAATTTCATTCGGCACTCTTTCCGTAAACTCTTTTGCTTCCTGCAATGTTGTAATGTCAGCACCTAAGCTTACCTCTACAACATCTTCAAACCCAAGCTGTTTTATCCCCTCAAATATTTGTGCAGGAGAAGCTAACGGTCCGAATTGTCCTAAAAATGAAGGAGCTATTATGGCATACATATGGTCATTGGACTTTAGTGCTTTAATAAGCTGATATATTTGCGTCTTATCCGAAATCGCTCCATAAGGACACTGAATAATGCAATTACCACAGGATACGCATCTGTCCATATTTATCTGTGCTCTTCCTAAATAATCACTTTCTATTGCATTAACACCGCATGCAGCGGCACAAGGCCTTTCGTATTGTACAATTGCGCCGTATGGACATGTTGCCTTACATCTGCCGCATTTAATACATTTATCCTGATCGATAACAGACCTGTTCCTTCCTATGGAAACCGCATTCGTCGGACACACATTTGTACACGGATGAGCTAAGCACTTTCTGCAATTATCTGTTACATACAATGCCTTAGTAGGACACGCTTCACATGCAGAAGTAATGACATTTATTAAAGGCTCAATAAACTGAATTTTATCCATATCTACTTCAGAAATTCCGTCAGTAACGCGATGGTACTCCGTCGGTTTTCTTGCATTTAATCCCATTGTAAGCCTTAATCGTTCATCTACTATCGCTCTTTCTCTAAATATGCTGTCTCTGTAAGTAGCTACTTCCCCCGGTAATATCTCAAGAGAAGCTTTTTCTAATTCACTTAAGTCAGCACCATCATATGCCATTTTGGCAATCTTTGCAAATACCTGCCTCCTTATTTTTATAAGATCAACATAGCTTTCTTTCATGATAATCCTTCCTCCAAGTTTCTTATGTCATTTTCTAATTTTATTAATAATCTTCTCCATTACAGTCTGACTTGTAGCATTGTACATAGGCTCGTCATCTATAACTACTACCGGCGCCACCTTTACATCCGTATTTTTACAGTATCCTAAACATTTAATTACTTCTACTTCCAACTCTTCATCGTTATAACTGTCTGAGTCCTCGCTAATAATGTCTTTCAAATCATCAATCTGGTCTAAAATACTCATTGAACCTAATAACGTGCAGTTTGAACCAACACAAACTTTTACCTTCATTGTATTCCTCCAAATTTTCTTATTTTTATCGTTGTAATTTATATTATATAATATTTGAGTATATATTTCCATAAAAAAATCAACAATACTAATATTATTGATTTTTTATCACGATTATTTCTATTTTAATGAAATTATATAATAATTTCTTATTTACTATTATTTTTTATTCCCATTTAAAGCATTTAATTGAAATTGCACTACATACACACGTTATAGCTGCCATTAAGATAAGCGGGAAAATTATATTGTCGATTGTAAGCCCTAATGATACAGCTTTTAGCAGTTTAATGCCTTGCGTAAGCGGTAAAAAATCAGCAATATTTTGCAGCATTTTCGGCATTACCTCGTAAGGTAAAGTTGCACCGGAAAAAATCAGCATGGGAAAATATAAAATACTTGCAAGTATACTGGCAATTTTAATATTGGGTGCAATGCCGCCAACCATCATGCCGATACTGAACATGGAAACCATGACTAACAGAAACGCAGCAATAAATAACAGCACAGACCCGGTAATTGCAAAGTCAAAAAATAATATTGCAATTACAGTAATTATAACAAGAGAAACAAGCGAGTACAGTGAATAAATGGTTACCTGCACCAGCAGAATCATCATAGGGCTTACCGGTGTGACTTTAAATCTTTTTAATATTTTTCTGTTTCGGTAGTCAGATACTACAAGCGGCAGTCCCATGAGGCCGCCTGCACAAATTGCAATCGTTGATACTGCTCCGAATGATTGTGCCAGAAAAGAATAGCCGGCACCTTCAAAAGCCGGCTTGCTACCATAAATTAAACCAAGAAGCACAAGAACAACAGCGGGCATACATATGGCAAAGATAAACATATCCATACCTCTCAAAGATAGTTTTAGTTCTGTTTTCAGCATAGTTCTAAATGTTTTCATCAATCTTTTCCTCCTCTGCATGCCAAAGATATGCATCTTCAACGTTATCATACGGACTATTTTTAATAGCTTCTTTTACAGTTCCGGTGAACACCATGCTGCCTTTTTTCAAAATCATAATTCTGTCACATAAAACTTCAACTTCATCCATAAAATGAGATGTCAAAAATATCGTCAGTCCTTTTTGTTTTAAATCAGCCAAGCATTTCCAAACATCTCGTCTTGCCTTTGTATCAAGCCCGGTTGTTAATTCATCCAAAAATACAACTTTTGGATTAGGAATAAGTGCCAAGATAATAAAAAGCTTTTGTTTTTGTCCCCCGGACAATTCAGAAACAAAGCTGTTTGCTTTTTCTGTTAATCCGAATTGATTCAAAAGTACGTTGTAGTCAGTAGTTTCTTTGTAAAGACATTGTGTTTCTTCACACAATTCAAATACACGTATCTTATCTTGATAATTTGCTTCCTGGAATTGAACTCCCACATATTCAAACAAATTTTTTCTGTCAGCTTTTGGATCCAATCCAAGAATTGATATTTCACCGCTGTCTGTCTCATGAGTACCTAAAATACATTCGATGGCAGTACTTTTTCCGGCACCATTTGCGCCGAGAAGTCCAAAAACCTCTCCGATCTTTACAGAAATATCTATATTATTTACGACAGTAGTATTTCCGTATGATTTTTTAAGTTTTTCAACCTTGATTGCTGTTTCCATTTACATTCCTCCTTTATTTTATGGTAAAATAATAACACCGGAAAAAACTCTGGTGTTAAAGTGGAGGGTTATATTAGAAGATTTTTTTCATATTTATAAGGGTCAATTTCATGTACAAAGCGTTTTGTTCGGCATCGTGCAGAGATAACAGCAATTTATCACATGCAGTTATAATATCTTCATTTTCTTCCGGCATCCCTATAACATCTCTTATGTCTATATTTGGATTTATGGACAGAGCATTCAACATTCTTAAAATGGATGACACAGAATAATTGGCGCATCGCAATGCACGAATAATTTTTAAGCGCCGTAAATCTTCATCGGTATAAACACGGTAACCATTGGATTTACGCTTTACTGTCAGCAAACCGTTAAGTTCCCAGTTTCTTAATGTATCCATTGAAATATTTAAAAAATTAGATACTTCTTTTCTTTTAAGGAGCAATTCATTGGTATTATACTTGCCGGATAGCAAATTTCTGACTATATCAATTGCTTCTTCCGCATTATTTTTTTCTTGTTCCAACTGTTTTAAGTAATCGTTCGTTAAAGCTATGGCTTTGTCAAAATTGCCGGCTGCAGAAGTTTTGATTATTTCCACAGCCTTTTTTCTAAGTCCGTTTTGTAAGATCTCCACCTTTAATGCGGCACGTGCCAATCGAAACTGTTCAACATGAAAATCTGTAAAAATTCGATATCCGTTTTTTTGTCTTTCAGCCTTCGGCACTAATTTCAGTTGTTCGTATAGCCTTACAGTGTTGGGATGTATGCCGATAATCTTTGCTATTTCTGCTGTCTGATATGTATTCATCAATAAACCTCCTATTCCTTCATGATTATAACACTTCAAAAAAGTCTGGTGTTTAAGTGGAGGGTTCTAATTATATTCAAATAAAAAATATGCCGTTATATTGTGTAAATACAGCAAACATATCATGGCAAAATTTCGTCCGGCAATCTTCCGGTTCCCGTCTGTTTGAAGCATACGTACATCACTTTACACATGCCTGGATATAATATATTCCAAAGNNCAAAGTATATTTATGGTAATTCAATTTCCTAAATAACTCCTGACTCTAAAATTGTAAATGTCTGATTTTCGCAGTCGACTTCCGCAAGTGCACCATATGGCAAAATGCACATTGGCTCATTATGCCCGAATGACATATTATATACAACCGGCAGATCAAACAACTGCAATTCGGATATTATTTTCATAATGGAATCTTTATACTCATCATAATACCTGCCTTGATACGGCTTCCCGAAAAGGAGCGCCTTTGCCCTTTGAAGAATCCTCATGCTCCCGTAACTCCTCAGCCACCATTCGATATATTTCGGCTCAGGCATATCCTCTGAAGTCTCGAAGAATAATACCGCATCGTCAAAATTTTCATCATCAGGCCACAGTGGTGTTTCTTTTGCCATTTCTAAAACTTCTATACATCCGCCGATTAAATGTCCGGTGACTTTACCGCTTCCCTGCCAAAACTCATACCCCTGATTTTCATACATCGTCTTTTGCATTGAAGCATTTTTTTCAAGCCATTCGATTCTCTTGCCTGTCCACTTTACCGCAGGTTTAATTTCACCTATTGGTGAATTGTCAAACAGCACTTTTTGCATCCATTCAGCTGTGTAGTCAAATATTTTGATATTTTCCGCCAGTTCGGCGAGTACGGAAGGGCCATAAAAACTTGAAAGACCAGCCTTCAGACATATCAGGTGTGTCGTCGTGCTATCGGAATACCCTATAAATATTTTAGGATTATTTCTGATTGCATCAAAATCAATGTAAGGCAGCATGCGGATGCTTTCCTCCCCGCCGATGCAGGAAAAAATTGCCTTTACATCAGGGTCTGAAAAAGCATCCATCAAATCCTGAGCTCTCTTTTCCGGATGATTGTAAAGATATTCCGATCCTTTCAAAGTATTTTCCATTTCTATTACCTTAAGACCAAACTGCTGTTCTAACCGTTGCTTTCCAACGTTATATCGCCATAATAAATCTTCGTCACCCGCACCGCCCCAGGATAAGCTGACGGTTGCGACGGTATCACCCTTTATTAGTTTTGATGGTTTCAATAAT
>DMJQ01000095.1:0-1238 GCA_003457065.1 Clostridiales bacterium | reverse complement strand
AAATGGTACCCGTTATACGGAAGAATTTAAACAACAGATTGTTGATTTGTACAATTCAGGAAGCTCGGTAGCTTACCTGAGTAGTGAGTATGGTGTAGCAACAGTAACGATATATAAATGGATTAAACAATTAACTCCAGTCAAGATCTCAGACAATGAAGAAATGACAGCTAAGGATTACCAAGCAATGAAAAAACGCATTGCAGAGCTTGAGATGGAGAATGAAATATTAAAAAAAGCTACCGCCATATTCGCAAGAAAACGATAAAAGAAGTCGTTACTTTTATTGAAAACTACAAATCAAAATATACTGTAAAACTTATATGCAAAGCCTTAAAATTTCCAAGAAGCACTTATTACAAGGCTTTAGTTAGCATACCTTCTAAACGTCAGATTGAAATGGAAAAATTAAAAGCTGAGATTAAACAAATCTGGACAGAAAGCAAATCCAGGTATGGTGCTCCAAAAATTCACAAAACCTTAATCGGTCGTGGTATAAAAGTAAGTCTTAAACGTGTCCAGAGATATATGAGTGCAATGAATATTCGATCTATAGTTGTTAAAAAATTCCGTTATCATTCAGAAAAAGTTACATCTGATGATAAAGAAAATATCTTAAACAGAGATTTTAAAACAACCGGCATAAACCAGAAATGGTGCACTGATATTACTTACATTTATACCATAAAAAATGGATGGACTTATTTAGCTTCTGTTATGGACTTCCATAGCAAGAAGATTATTGGTTACGCATACGATACTTCTATGACAGCCGAATTAGCTTTAAAAGCAGTTAAAAATGCCTGCTTAAATATTAAAGATACAAAAGGCATTATTCTGCACAGTGACTTAGGAACGCAGTACACAAGCCGTTTATTTGAGGACTATTTATCCTCAAAAGAAATTATTCATTCCTTTAGTAGGAAAGGAAACCCCTATGATAATGCATGTATTGAATCTTTCCATTCCATACTTAAAAAGGAAGAAGTAAACCACCACAAATATTTTGATTTCAATGTTCTCGTAAGGTGATATTTGAATATATTGAATCCTGGTACAACCGTAAGAGGATTCACAGTGCAATTAATTATGTGACTCCACAGGCTGCTCATGAAGCAGCTGTATAGTGTCATAAAAAAGTTAAACTTTTTGTGTCTACTCTATTGACACAAGTCCAGTTCTACTAACTCCAGCGTTATCACATTTTGTTACTCCTCATTATTTCAATACAACGCTTG
>DMJQ01000118.1 GCA_003457065.1 Clostridiales bacterium | reverse complement strand
TCAATAAAATGAACAGAAGTACATATGCTGAATTACGTGTACTTTTATTATGCTTTGAAATCAATTTATTTCGTTCTTCCTGTAATTCTTTGCTAAGTTTTTCATAATCTCTCTTATTCATAATTGCAGCCTTTGAAAATGTTATCTTTACAATATTGTAATATATAATCTCAAATTTCGCAATACCTTTTTACATAATTTACTAAATGTCCTATAATACTTATACCCTTTATAATATATATTATTCATTATTTTGCATTATGTTAAAATATACTTTTCGTACAAGGCTAATTGCAAGCGACCGCTCTTTAATAAATTAGTATTCAGACAAATATATATCTTTTATCTCATTCTTTTATTTACACATTTACTCCATCTTAGTCTCTTTGAAACTCACAGATGTATAAAATCCATCCTGTATATTGCTTAAAATAGCAAAAAGCCATTGAAATAAAATAATCAATGGCTTTTATGTTATTTTCGCACCGGCTTACCGGCTGCTTTAAGGATTTTAATCCTTTAATATTCAAAATTACTCATATCCGAAAAGTCTTCAGGTCTTACCTCAACAATTATCGGCAATATCATCGGGTTTCTTTTAATTTTTTCATATATGAAACTGCTCAATGCATCTTTTATGGTCATTTTAATATTGTTCCATTCTTTTACGTTCGTGTCTTCGCATTTTGCAAGTGCTTTTCTTACAACCTGTTTGGATTCTTCAATTAAATCAATGTTTTCTCTCACATATATGAATCCTCTTGATACAATTTCAGGACCAGCCAGCACTTTGCCGGTTCCTTTTTCAGTTGAAAGAACCACGATTATCAATCCGTTTTCTGATAACAGCTTTCTGTCCCTCAGCACTATATTGCCTACATCTCCTACACCGAGACCGTCAACAAGTATGTTGCCTGATGTTACTGAACCGTTAATTCCGATTGATTTCGACGTAAGTTCGATTACATCTCCGTTTTTGGCTATGATTGTATTTTTTTCAGGCAACCCAAGCTCATGAGCAAGTTTTGCATGCTGCATCAAATGTCTGTATTCGCCGTGTACAGGAACGAAAAATTTCGGCTTTAACAAAGTAAGCATCATCTTCAATTCTTCTCTTCTGGCATGGCCTGAAACGTGAACCTGTGTCAGAGCATCATAAAGAACATCCGCTCCCTTTTCGTAAAGCATATTGATCACTTTTGATACTGTTTTTTCGTTGCCCGGTATCGGGTTTGCAGAAATAACAACCAAATCGCCTGCTTTAATCTGAATTTTTTTATGGTCGTTGTTTGCCATCCTTGTAAGAGCAGACATTGGCTCGCCCTGACTACCTGTTGTTATTATAACAATTTCGTTGTCTTTAAGACCTTTCAGATCATTTACATGAATCATTGTTCCGTCCGGAACATTTAAATAACCCAGTTCCTGAGATACTTTTACCGCATTTACCATGCTTTTTCCGGAAATCGCAACCTTTCTGCCGTTAACGACAGCCGCATCAATAATTTGCTGCAGCCTGTGAATGTTTGAAGCAAATGAAGCTACGATTATTCTTGATTCACAGTTTTTAAAAATATCCATGAACTTGCGGCCTATCGTTTTTTCTGATTCGGTAAAACCTGCTCTTTCAACATTTGTACTGTCTGACATTGCCAGCAGTACACCTTTTCTCCCAAGCTCCGCAAATTTACCTAAATCCATAACATCTTCGTTTATGGGTGTATAGTCAATTTTAAAGTCACCTGTATGAACAATAGTTCCGATAGGTGTATCTATAGCAAAAGACACCGCATCAGGGATACTGTGATTATTTCTGATAAATGTTACTTTAAAGCATCCTAAATTAATTGTTGATCCTGCCTCAACCACATTCAGCTGTGCATCGTCAATTTTATGCTCTAAGAGCTTGTTTTCAATCAGTCCCAACGTAAGCCTTGTTCCGTATATGGGCACATTCATTTTTTTGAGAACATATGGTATTGAGCCTATATGGTCCTCATGACCGTGTGTAAGACATATGCCTTTTATTTTGTCTTTATTTTTTATCAGATATGTTATATCAGGTATTACTATATCAATACCCAGCATTTCATCTTCCGGGAATGACATGCCGCAGTCAATCACAACTATGTTTGCTCCATATTCAATGACTGTCATGTTCTTCCCTATTTCCCCCAGACCTCCCAGGGGTATAACTTTCAGTTTATGTTTCTTTTCTGTTGCCATCCTCATTCTCCTTATTTCTGCATTGACTGCAGATTCCGGTGAACTTGACTACGTGGTTTAATATTTCAAAATTGTACTGTTTTTCAATTATTTCTTCCAATGAGTTCATTAAGTCTTCCTTGACCTCAATTATCCTGCCGCATTTTTTGCACAACAAATGATGATGCTGATGAACTTCATTGCTGTCTGGCGACAATATTTCATATCTTGAACAGCCGTCATCAAAGTTGTGCTTGTAAACCAGCCCGATTTCCTCAAAGAGTTGAAGCGTCCTGTAAATTGTAGCAATTCCCATCTTAGGGTTCTTATCCCTTATAAGCTCATAAATCTCCTCAGTACTTAGATGCTGATCTTTATTTTCGTTGAGTATTTCGTATACCATGCTCCGCTGAGTGGTAGTCTTATACCCGTTTTCATCAAGTGTTTTTGTTAAGTAATCTGATTCATTCATAATATCACCCCTAAAGATAGAATTCTGATTTTAAATTAAATCATCTGCTATACCTTCGTAAATTTCCATTACTTCTTTAAGCTCTTCCTCGTCTTCAACCTTTATTAATATTCCGTTGCCGTCTTCAGCTTCTTCCACATTATATATCATACCTTCGTCAGAGTTAATTTCATGAAGAACCGCATACAATGTATCGTCAATATGAAAGGTAGCTTCAACAACAAGTCTTTCAAGTTTTCCTTCTTCATTAATCAATTCAATTATATTCTCTTCCATATTACGCTCCTTCTATAACTTATTACGCTGCATGTAACCTGACAGAATATGAACTGCGGCTAATTTGTCTATGACTTCTTTTCTTTTTTTCCTTTTAACGTCGGCATCTATTAGCATTCTTTCCGATATTGATGTCGTAAATCTTTCATCTTCCAAGTCAATGGGCAGATCAATTTGTTTTTTCAGTTTTTCTAAAAAAGCCAGAACCTTTTCTCCCTGTATGCCTATTGTTCCGTCAAGCATTTTAGGAAGTCCCGCAACTATTTTAGTAACCTGATATTCATTGATTATTTTTTTCAGTTCACTAATATCGTTTTTTATACTCGTTCTTTTAATTGTAGTTACTCCCTGTGCAGTAATCATCAATAAATCACTGACAGCAACTCCAATTGTTTTGTCTCCCACATCAAGACCCATCAATCTTTCCATAGATACCTCATACAATTTTGATATTAAAATCCGTACATTCACCTGCACAGTAACTGCACAAAACACATTTATCCATATCGACAACACACTTGCCGTCAACTATCCGAAGTGCCTTTTGCTTGCATTTCTCTGCGCATTTTCCGCAACCAACGCACCACTCCTCCACTACGAGAGTGCGTTTTTGATTTCTAATTTTATTTTTTATATTTAAATTTAACTCATTGTTTTCCAAGTAACAGATATTTGCATCAATTTCCTCAACTGTGCTCATACCAACCGCCATGGAGTCAACATAACTGATATTGTTCACAAAATCAAATGCTTCTTTTGCTTTGGTTATCAGGTGTCCTCCTCCATATATCTTCATTGCCATTATAAACTTGTTGTCTTCCTTCGCCTTTTTAACCGCATTAAGCATATCATCAATGGTGCCGTCCTGAATTCCCACACCTTTCATGTTAAAAAGAGGAAAGACAAATTCTATTTCCTTGAATTTCACGCTATCTCTTACCGCAGCCACTTTATGCGTGGATATTCCAAAGTGTCTTATAACACCATGTTCTTTATATTTCATAAAGCGCTCAACGGCCTCATAATGGCCCAAAAAATTATTTCCGTTTTCCTGCTCATGCAGCATAAAAACATCCAGATAATCTGTGTTTAATTCCTTTAAAGCTTTATTGACACTATATTCTGCAGTCTTCTTGTCGTATGCATAGCTTTTTGTAGCTAATGTTAGTTTATCCCTGTCTTTGTCTTTTATGAATTCTTTCAATATATTATAGTTGTCATAAAGTTCAGCCGTATCGAAAAAGTTGATTCCTTTTTCATATGCGTAATTCAGCAATTCTATTTTATGTTCCGTGGTATCAAAGTTTTGCAAAAAACTTAATGACAATGTTCCGTAGCATAATTTTGATACATTTTGTTTTTCAAATAAATTTATATATTTCATTTTTTACCAGCATTTCTAAATGGTTATGTCTCCTGCAATATAAATATAGCAGTATATGTTCATATACTGCTTTCCACCATAATTTAAAGGTCTATTACATCTAAATAAACATTTAATATCTCTTCTAACAGTTCGTCTCTTTCAATTTTTCTTATTAAACTTCTTGCATTGTTGTGATTTGTAATATAAGTCGGATCTCCGGATAATATATATCCAATGAGCTGGTTGTTAGGATTGTATCCCTTTTCTTTCAGTGACTCATATACCTGAGATATGATTTCCCTCGCTTCATTTAATGATTCCATTTTGTAATCAAACTTTGTCGTGTTATTTACATTACTATCCATATAAACCACCTCTACATTCTTCATTGTACTACAATACAAAATAAAAATCAATATTATTTTAACTATGGTTATACAACGACCGGCATGAGAAGCAATTATTTTTTCAATTGCCTCTCTGCCAATCATTATTGCAAATTAATTACTCATTAATTTTCTTACCGCATTTAGCGCTTCGTCTATTTTTCCTGGATTTTTTCCTCCTGCCTGAGCAAAGTCCGGTCTTCCGCCTCCGCCTCCGCCGGCAACCTTGGCAGCTTCNNACCATATTTCCCGCATTGATTCCTTTTTGAATCAAATCTTTTGTAACCGCCGAAACAAACAGCACCTTATCACCTAAATCAGATGCTAACAACACGACACAGCTTTCATTCCTATCCTTGATCTTGTCGGCAATTTCTCTTAATGAATTGGCATCCTTGTTTTTTAATTTCAACGCAAATAATTTGATTCCGTTTATTTCCTCATACTGATCAAGAATCTGACCCATGCTCTTATTTAAAAGTTCATTGTTCAGCTTTTGAATATCTTTATCCCTGTCTTTCACTTCTTTTTTAAGACTATTTACCTTTCCCAGAAGCTCATCTTTTGATGATTTCATTGCTGCTGAAAGTTCATCTGTAATGTCGGAAAGCTCTTTTAGGTAACTTATTGCGGCTCTTCCCGTTATAGCCTCTATTCTTCGCACTCCAGATGCAATACTACCTTCAGAAATTATTTTGAACATTGCTATTTTTGCCGTTTCATCAATATGAGTTCCTCCGCAAAGCTCCTTGCTGAAATCACCCACACTTACAACTCTTACCATTTCATCATACTTTTCATCAAACAAAGCTGTTGCTCCGGATTTTTTAGCTTCTTCAATATTCAATATATCAGTATTGACCGTATAATCAGTCAGTATTGCTTCATTTACACGTCTTTCGATTTCCTTTAATGTTTCCTGATCCACTGCTTCAAAATGTGTATAGTCAAATCTGAGCCTGTCTTGTGAAACATATGATCCCGCCTGATTTACGTGGTCTCCGAGCATATCTTTAAGCACCCTGTGCAGCAGGTGTGTGCATGTATGGTTCTTTGCAGTATTTTTTCTCCTGTCGGCATCAACCTGAGCTTTAACTCTGTCACCCACCGAAATGCTGCCTTTGACAACAGTTGTTTCATGAAGATATATATTTTTATTAAATTTCTTAGTGTCGGTTACTGTTGCTTCAGCTTCATCCGTAATGATTTTGCCGGCATCTCCCACCTGTCCGCCGCTTTCCGCATAGAAAGGTGTGTTGTCAAGAACAACAATGCCGGACTGACCTTCCGAAATTGTGTCGACCTGTTCCCCGTCAACCACAATTGCCGCAACTTCGGCAGTATCCTCCAATACAGAATAGCCAGTGAAGACTGTCTTAGGCATATCAAGGTTGAATTCTTCTTCTCTCCAGCCTGAACTTCCTGTCTTGCTTCTTGCTTCTCTTGCCATTTGTCTGTGTTCTTCCGTAATTGAAACAAAAGCATCCTTGTCAAATTTTATTCCGTTTTCCGCTAATATCTCTTCTGTTAACTCCGAAGGAAATCCGTATGTGTCATAAAGCTTGAATGCAACCGAACCGTCCAAAGATTGTTTATTTGACTCTTTTACTAATTCTATTTCCCTCATTAAAAGTTCAAGTCCCTGATCAATGGTCACTTTAAATTTCTCTTCTTCAAGCTGAACAACTTTTAAAATATAGCTTTCCTTTTCGCCAAGCTCAGGATAAGCATCCTTCCATTCATCAATTACTACCTTTACAGTCTGTGTCATAAATGCATTATGTATTCCAAGAGATTTGCCTTTTCTGATTGCTCTTCTTATAAGCCTTCTTAAAACATATCCTCTTCCTTCATTAGATGGTATTACACCGTCACCTATCATAAATGCCGCAGCTCTTGAATGGTCACAGATTATTTTCATAGCAACATCATTTTTATCGTCGGAGCCATAGGTTACACCTGCAATGTCCGCAACTTTATTTACTATCGACAGTAAAGGTTCCACGTCGAAAACAGTTGGTTTATCCTGAAGAACAGTAGCAACTCTTTCAAGCCCCATTCCGGTATCAATATTCGGATTTGGCAGCGGGTGATACACTCCCTGCTCATCCTTGTTAAATTGTGTAAACACAAGATTCCAGATTTCTATGAATCTGTTGCAGTCGCAGCCAGGTTTGCAATCAGGTGAGCCGCAGCCTCGGTCTTTTCCTGTATCATAGTATATTTCCGAACATGGACCGCTGGGGCCTACCTCTAATTCCCAGAAGTTATCTTCTTTTCCCAGTCTTACGATTCTTTCTTCCGGTATTCCGACAACATTGTGCCATATGTCGGCAGCTTCGTCATCATCCAGATAAACCGTAACCCAAAGTCTGTCCTTATCAATTTTTAATACTTCTGTCAACAGTTCCCACGCCCACTGTATTGCTTCGTTCTTAAAATAATCTCCGAAAGAAAAGTTTCCGAGCATTTCGAAAAATGTAAGGTGTCTTGCCGTCAGACCAACATTGTCGATGTCGCCTGTTCTAACGCACTTTTGAACTGTTGCTATCCTTTTTGTAGGAGGTGTTTCAGCTCCGGTAAAATATTTTTTTAGAGGTGCCATTCCCGCTCCGATCAACAGCAGACTTTTATCATTCTTAGGAATTAATGAAAAGCTTTGCTCCGTTAAATGCCCCTTGCTTTTAAAAAACTCCAAATATTTTTTTCTTATATTGTTTATCGAAAATCTATCTAATGTATCCATAATTCCTCCATATATGTAGTACGTTCTTTGATTCCTATTAAGAAATTATAATGTATTCTTTCCCGAATTGTCAACTATATTTCAAATTTAACAGGTTTAAATAAATATAAAATCTGCTGGCACCCACTTTTCACTAATTTTATATCTGCTAAAATATTATTATAACTTCATGTAGTTTCTTTTATAGTTCTGGCACAGGTAGGTTTGACGCTTACATTTTCATTCATAAATTGAGTATAGATGCGCAAGAATAACGAATCGTAAAAAACCGAATGTATTTACAACATTCGGTTTCTAATTATTTTTGACATCTTAGACTAATCGCATTACTGACAGTGAATATCTTCGTCTTCTTCTGGGTTGTAGTTTTCCAGACCCTTGATTGTTTTTCCTGTTTTTTGAGAATAGTCGTATAATGCTGATTTGACAGCCTGTTCTGCCAGCACCGAACAGTGAATTTTTACCGGCGGAAGTCCTCCCAGTGCTTCAATAACAGCTTTATTTGAAAGTTCTACAGCATCATTGATGCTTTTTCCTTTTATAAGTTCTGTTGCCATGCTTGACGAAGCTATTGCCGAACCGCAGCCGAATGTTTCAAATTTAACGTCTTCGATTATATCGTCTTTTATCTTCAGGTATATTTTCATTATATCGCCGCACTTAGGATTGCCGACCTGGCCAACTCCATCCGCATTTTCTATAGAACCTACATTTCTTGGATTTTTGAAATGATCCATGACTGTTTCTGTATACATTTATTTGCCTCCGTTTGTGTTAATGAATTATTTTTTTAATAAATCTTCGTCATTTTTGATTGGTGACATTTCTCTTAATCTTGCGATAATTTTTTTCATTGTTTCAACCGTGAAATCAACGTCTTCTTCCGTAACTTCCTCGCTTATTGTGAAACGAATTGAACCGTGAGCAGTTCCATGGTCAAGACCTGTTGCCAGAAGTACGTGAGAAGGATCAAGTGAACCTGATGTGCATGCCGAGCCGCTTGATGCAGCAATGCCTTCCATGTCCAGTAGCAGCAGTATTGATTCACCTTCAACATACTTATATGAAAAATTCACATTGTTTGGAAGTCTCTTGGTAGGGTGACCGTTGAGAACAACATCAGGTATATTGTTTTTAATTCCCTCAATAAGCCTGTTTCTTAACCCAGTGAGTCTTTCCACACGTTTGTCAAAATCTCTTTCGGCAATTTCAACAGCTTTGCCAAATCCAACAATGTTCTGCACGCCTTCGGTGCCGGCTCTTTTGCCTCTTTCCTGAGCGCCTCCGTGAATAAAGTTGTCTATTTTAACGCCTCTTCTTATAAACATACCGCCGACGCCTTTTGGTCCGCCGATTTTATGTGCTGACATGGACAATAAATCTATGTGCTGCTTTTTAACATCAATTCTTACGCTTCCAAGTGCCTGAACAGCGTCAACATGGAATGTAATGCCGTGTTCTTTTGCAATTTCACCTATTTGTTCTATGGGCTGAATAGTTCCGATTTCATTGTTTGCATACATAACAGATATAAGCATTGTTTCAGGTCTGATTGCCTCTTTTAATTCGTCCAAATCAACCATTCCGTATTTATCCACATCCAGATATGTTGTTTCAATGCCGAACTTTTTCAAATATTCGCATGTATGAAGTATTGCGTGATGCTCAATCTTTGTAGTAATTATATGATTCTTTCCTTTGTTGAAGTTTGCAAATGCAATTCCTTTTAATGCCCAGTTATCTGATTCAGAACCTCCTGCGGTAAAATAAATTTCTTTTTCATCCGCATTGATGAAATCAGCAACAGTTTTTCTTGCATTTTCAACAGCTTCTTTTGACTTTCTTCCCAGCTCATATAATTGAGATGAAGGATTGCCGTAAAATTCAGAAAAATATTTAAGCATTTCATCTAATACTTCTTTTTTAACTCTTGTTGTTGCAGCATTGTCAAGATATAATTTCCTGCTCATTTGTTTTCCTCCGTTAAAATGTTTTTTTGTTCCTCCTGCATATCAGCCAAAGTTATATTATCTATAACATCACTTATACTTTTTTCTATCTTTTCCAATATCACTCTTGTGGCGCAGACAGACTCCCTGGAACATACCTCTTTGTTAATACATTCTGAAGTCGTTATTTCCCCCTCCAATGTCCTTAAAACCATTCCCACGGTTATTTCTTCCGGCTTTATAGCCAGGTAATATCCGCCATGAGGTCCTCTCACAGTATCGATGTATCCGTTTTTTTTAAGTTTAGCAAAAAGTTGCTCTAAGTAACTTTCTGAAATATTGTATTCATCTGCTATTTTTTTCAGAGAAACAGGTCCCGAACCGTAATTCAGTGAAAGTTCAAATATCGCTTTCAATCCATATCTGCCTTTTGTAGATAAAATCATAACTGTTCTCCTCTCATTTAATCCCCACTGTTTCACTGGGGTACGAGTTATTATATTATACCCTACTAAATTTGTCAACAATAATTTGCAGTCTTATTAAACAATTTATTTGTTCTATATTGCTCACATAAATTGATAATTCGTTGCAGGTTACCTATCGCCGCTTTTTCTTCCATGATAGCCGAAAAAATATATTATAAAATTCCATAAAAAAAACAAAGCCTTAGCTTTGTTTTATAAAAAAATTTAAGAAAGCAGCTTATATACAGTTCTGCCGTTATCATTTACTTCCAGATATACATTGCTTACAGGATACTTTCCTCTACACTCATTTAACAATATATTCAATGTGTTATTGTCATATGCTTTAATGCACAAGTCACATTCGCTTTTAATGCTGAAGGGAGTTTGAGAAAGCCTCATATTTCTCACACCGTAGCCCTGCAGTTTATTAAATGCCGCAACAGCATAGTTCCCATGCTTAAATGTTATAATATAAAGTTCCATACAATTCCTCCTTCGATGCTGTGAAACCTTATATTATTTTATTAACAATATTACATATGGTTACATAGGAGGCGTACTGTTAATTTATATATCTGTGTTCATCATCATTTTCGTAAATATTCAGCTCGTCTTTTAACATTTCCAGATTGGATTCATAGTCCTCTTCGGATATCTGGTTGTTGAACAGCAGGTCATCTAACTTATTTTTGCTGTCCTCAAATATGAATATTTCCTTGCAAGGCCAGATTGTATTGCTTTTTTTGTCATAATTTGATTTTAACAGTGAAAAATTTATTTCATTTTCATTTAAATCCACTATTGTTCCCATAAGATAAAACTTGTTTACTTTTATACCATTCTTTTCAAATAAGTCTCTGACGTTTTTTATGAACAAATAGTGTTTTCTTTTTATTTCAAAAGCCACATTTTCATTTAACACTTCTTCCTGCAGGTCATCGTTGTAAAATTCCGCAGAAATATCATATTCCTGACTTTCGTCCAGCTTGTCAAAATCAATTTTGCTTTCTAAAATCTCAGCAATATTTAAATCTGTTATGCTCGATTTAAATAATTTATAATTCATAGTTCCCCCTTCAACCCTTCAGGTATTCCATAAATCTTTTGATTTTGCTTTCATACCCTGATTCTTTAGGTTCGTAAAAATTTGCTTTTTTCAAAGTTTCAGGAAGATAACTTTGTTTAACGTAAAATTTATCATAATCGTGAGGATATTTATAGTTAACTCCTCTTCCAAGCTTTTCAGCTCCGCTGTAATGTTTATCCTTCAAATGAACCGGAACCTCCAGGGAACTTTTTTCTACTGCCTCCATCGCTCTGCTGATTGCAACACATGAAGCATTGCTTTTAGGAGCACATGCTACATAGATGGCAGCCTGAGCCAAAGTTATGCGCCCTTCCGGAAAACCGATTATTTCAACTGCTTTAAAAGCATTGACAGCGACCTCCAATGCCCTTGGGTCCGCATTGCCCACATCCTCCGAAGCGCATATGATTATTCTTCTCGCTATGAATTTGGGATCTTCTCCGGCCTTAATCATTTTGGCAAGCCAAAATACCGCAGCATCAGGGTCTGACCCTCTCATGCTTTTAATAAAAGCAGAAATGGTGTCGTAATGACTATCCCCATTCTTATCATATTCAATCTTTTTTCTCTGAATGCATTCAACTGCCACATTTATATCAATTTTTATTTTGCCGTCAATTTCTTCGGTTGTTTCAACTCCCAGCTCAAGAGCACTCAGTGCCTTTCTTATGTCGCCGTTGGAATTTTCAACAATATGACTTAAAGCATCACTGTCAATCTCCACATTTTTTTTGCCGTAGCCTCTTTCTTTGTCATCGAGAGCTTTTGCTACAACCTTTTTAATATCATCATTTGATATTTTTTTAAATTCAAATACCAATGAACGTGATATCAAAGCCTGGTTAACCTCAAAATAAGGATTTTCGGTAGTGGCACCGATGAGTATTATTGTACCGTTCTCCACATAAGGAAGCAGCGCATCCTGCTGTGCCTTGTTAAACCTGTGAATTTCATCAATAAAAACCATGGTTCTTTTATTATAAATAGACAATTCATCAACCGCATACTTTATTTTTTCCTTAATATCTTTTATGCCGCTGGTTACCGCATTCAGTGTCGTAAAATTGTTATTTGTGTTTTCAGCAATAATCTTTGCCAGCGTCGTCTTTCCTGTGCCGGGCGGACCGTAAAATATGGCGGAGGAAAGCTTGTCAGCTTTTATGGCTCTGTTCAATATCTTTCCTTCGCCCACAATGTGATCCTGCCCAACAAAATCGCTGAGTTTTTTAGGCCTCATGCGCTGTGCAAGAGGTCCTCTTTTCTCAATGGTATTTTCATATTGCATTTCAAATATATTCATTGTCCGTCCTTTATTACTTTGGGTAATCAGAGCTTTCTTCCTAAAGTAAATTTAAGAGTATTTTTTTTCATTTCCGTCTTATCATAAGCTTTTAAAATGAAAAACGAAACAACTAAAGATGCAACAGATGCTATCGCAGAAATAATGTCTTTGTCAGGGCTGTGAGACAGCAGCTGAACAATTACTATTGTTGCCATCATTATTAAAAACGGTATGCCATAGAGCATGAAAATCTGTTTAAAAACCACTTCATTTTCTGTAGTGATCTCTACATAATCTCCTACCTCATAATCACCGTTCATCTCGGTTTCAAATATGACGCTTGGCTGTTTGCAGGCCGAGCTGCAGCCTTTGCAGTTTTCACCGCAGGCAGATACTCTTTTTACAGAAACCGTTGCCTTGGTTCCTTCAATTTTTTCTATTCTTCCTACTTGATCCATAATCGTCTTCCTTTCTGATGCAATGGCTCCGGATGTGACCGATTAGCTTACTTCTCAGTTACATCAATGCCAAGTTCCTTCAATTGATTTTCTGTTGCATATGTTGGAGCTTCAGTCAACAGACATGTTGCGCTTTGAGTCTTAGGGAATGCTATAACGTCCCTTATGTTGTCGCTACCTGTCATAAGCATCATAAAACGGTCCAAACCATATGCAATTCCTCCGTGTGGCGGAACTCCATATTTAAACGCTTCAAGCAAAAATCCGAATTTTTCGTTTGCTTCTTCGGCAGTGAAGCCCAAAGCCCTGAACATTCTGTTCTGAAGGTCTCTGTTTGTGATACGGATGCTTCCTCCACCGATTTCATCGCCGTTGATTACTATGTCGTATGCTTTCGCTCTTACTTCACCCGGATTAGATTCGATTTTATCAATATCCTCATCAACAGGAGCCGTAAACGGATGGTGTTTAGCAACATATCTTTCTTCTTCCTCGCTGTATTCAAACAACGGGAAATCTGTTATCCACACCAGTTCAAATTTGTTATCATCAATTAGATTCTTTCCATATGCTATTTCAATTCTTAAAGCTCCAAGTGCTGTATTTACTATTGATTCCTTGTCGGCCACAATAAATGCAATATCCTTCTCTTTCAGTTCAAGAACCGAAATTAATTGATTCTTTTCATCATCATTCAAGAACTTAGCTATAGGTGAATCAATTTCGCCGTTTTCATATTTAAGCCATGCCATGCCCTTTGCTCCGCAAGTCTTAACAAACTTCTCAAGCTTTGATATTCCCTTTTTAGAGAAATCATCGGCTGAATCGTCTATCTTAACACATTTAATCATCCCTTTACTGTCATAGGTGGACTTAAACGCATTGAACCCTGAATTCTTAAATATTTCCGTTATATTAACAAGTTCATATCCGAAACGCAAATCCGGTTTATCACAGCCGTATTTGTCCATTGCAGTCTGGTATGACATACGTTTAATCGGGAGCTCTATATCAATATTTTTAATTTCCTTGAATATCCTCTGTATTAATTTTTCATTTATTGAAATGACATCTTCAACATCTACAAATGACATTTCTATATCGACCTGTGTGAATTCAGGCTGCCTGTTTGCTCTTAAATCTTCATCCCTGAAACATTTCACTATTTGGAAATATCTGTTCATTCCAGAAACCATCAGCAGCTGCTTAAAAAGCTGCGGCGACTGTGGAAGTGCATAAAACTTCCCGGAAT
This sequence comes from Clostridiales bacterium, assembly GCA_003457065.1. Taxonomy (GTDB): domain Bacteria; phylum Bacillota; class Clostridia; order Tissierellales; family Sedimentibacteraceae; genus Sedimentibacter. Next base: position 1,375 of record DMJQ01000118.1, on the reverse strand, counting down.
TTACCCTGCTTGGAACCAGGTAGTCTCTTGCTCCTTCAGGAGTAGGTTTGGTTAAAAACGGTGTTTCTATTTCATTAAAATTATTTTCATATAAAAAATCTCTTATTACTTTTGATGTTTTGCTTCTTAATATGAGATTTCTCTGCATATGAGGTTTTCTCAAATCAAGGTATCTGTATTTTAAACGCATCTGTTCAGATACATCGTCGTCATCTTTTATATATATAGGCGGAGTTTCAGCCGTGTCTAATATTTTAAGCTCATCAATGTAGACTTCTATTTCTCCTGTTGCCATTTCTAAATTTTTGGACTGTCTTTCCTTAACCTTTCCACTTACGGCAACGACAAACTCACTTCTAAGGCCTTCTGCTCTTTCAAACGCTTCTTTGTTTACGTCTGTATCAAATACAATCTGAATTAAACCTGTTATATCCCTTAAATCTGCAAATATAAGGCCTCCCAGACTTCTTCTCTTTTGTATCCAGCCCATGAGTACAACTTCCCTGCCTACGTGCTCCTTGGTTAATTCTCCGCACATATCGGTTCTTCTTAAGCTTCCCATTGTTTCCATAATATCGCTCCTAATATTGTTATTGGTAGGCTTCATCACCAATTTGTTTTCTCGCTGCCGTTCACACAAATTGTGATTTCGCATAAGACCTCGCCATTTTTCAGAAACACTCTGAAAAATTAAGTTAGTCTATAATAAAAAATAACTCATCCCTGATTAGGGACGAGTATAACCCGCGTTGCCACCCTACTTGGACTATATAGTCCCTCTCAATTGCATACTGCTCTGACAGAGGTGTCTTTCATCATGAATTAATGACAGGCTTTCATCATTCCTGCCTTGCTGTGATTAATACAACGTGATTACTCTTCCTCTCGCAGTCTGGTTAAACTTAAATTATCACAATAAATAATATTTGTCAACAGATTTTTACGAACAATTGAAGAACGGTAAGAGAGCATCACAGAAACATCGGCGAACGGCATAAAACATGGAATTGTGTCTTGGCACAATTCCATTCTCGTCTGTCTTTTATTTATTTTTCATTGTGCGCTTTCGGTCTCCACCGTCAGGTCATCCAGCGTTTTAAAGGTGTATCCCTCTTCCTTCCACTTCGTCAAAAGCTCATCCAATATTTCGCAATTTGTTTTTGAAGTGCTGTGCAAAAGCACAACAGCTCCCGGATGTATTCTCGGAATCAGCTTATTAAACGCCTGCTCTTTTGTCGGCTGTTTATCGCTGTACCAATCAACATAAGCAAGGCTCCAGAAAATTGTCTTGTAGCCCATATTGTTTGCCATTGCAAGATTATCCTCATTGAATTTGCCCTGGGGCGGTCTGTAATACTTCTTCATGTCCTGCCCG
>DMJQ01000117.1:3399-3801 GCA_003457065.1 Clostridiales bacterium | reverse complement strand
TATCAATAATAATTTCAAGGTTCTTGCCTAATTTTTTCATCAAACAGTAGAATACAGACAGGAAGTACCTGCCTGACCCGGACACAAAAGGAACTTTCTTGAATTTGTGCATGTTGAATGCAGCATCTGCATCAAATCCTATGTTACATACAGAAACAGCAAATTCATTCATGACTTTAATCAGGTCTAAATTGACACTTTTTCCGTTTATCTGTGATTCAATGCTGTGAAAATTATCAGCGTTATCAAAATTCTTAATAAAATCATTCCCAGAACCGCACGGTATTACGCCGACACTCACATGATTAAATCCGCAGGCTGCATTAACCACCTCGTGAAGAGTTCCGTCTCCGCCGCATGCATAAAATACACTTGGCACCTTATCTAAGCATTTATTTTTCA
>DMJQ01000117.1:0-3380 GCA_003457065.1 Clostridiales bacterium | reverse complement strand
AAAGAAATAAAAAAAAAAAAAAAGAAAAAAATGAAAGAGGAACGCCAATGCACCAAATGGTTATTATATCTAAAAACATGCAGAATCTTGTATCTCCACCTGCCCTTAGTATTCCGCAAATAAACATATAAGAAAACATTTTTGGAGTGAAATATAAAGAATACACAATCAGTGTCTTGTTTAAGTAATCACTTGTCAGAGGTTCCAGATTAAAAATTTTAGTTATATATCCTCTGGATATCATCAGCAGTGCTGCCAGTATTAAACTTAATATTAAAGTTAACTTTACAAATTTTTTGCTGTAATCAACTGCAGTGTCAATATCATTTTTACCTATTTCATTTCCTATCATTACGGCACTTGCATTTCCGATACCGAAAAACATTGCCTGAAAGAAGTCGGATATATTAAATGCAATCTGAACAACGGCAATGGCATATGAACCCATAAATCCGTATGCGATGAAGTAAACGGACGTGCCCACCGACCATGCTGTTTCCGACATTATAACCGGGAATGAAGTTTTTAGTATTTTTTTCAGCATGGTTGTGTCCCATGATGTAAATTCTTCCAATGTGCCGGCTAAGGGATGATTTTTATCCCTGTATATAAGATATATAAGAACGATAAATTCGAAGATTCTTGCAATTAATGTGGCTATTGCCGCTCCTTCTACGCCCAGTGCCTGAAAGCCAAGATTGCCTGTTATTAAAATCCAATTAAAGAATGTGTTGATGCAAAGAGCGATGGCATTTATTATTGTTGGCAGCTTAAGCCTGTGGATTGCACGGCAGTTAAAGCTGAATGCAAATGAAAGCGCCGTAAAAAAGTAAGAAAATGAAACTATTTTTAAATACTTTGCGCCCAGCTCAACGACATAAGGATCGTCTATAAATATCCTCATTATCTGCTCTCTAAAGAAAAATACAACCAGCGAAAAAATTATAGATAGCAAGCTACCGATTATTATGTCAATGCCAAAGACCTTTTTAATATTGTCAGTATCCTTTGCGCCCCAGTATTGCGCTATAAAAATAGAAGCTCCGCTGTAAATTCCGAAACAGACGGTTGTAAAAATAAAATAAATCCTGTTGGCAAGCCCTACCGCTGATATGGCATTTTCACCCAGGCTGCTTACCATTATTGTATCTATCATGTTAAGGCCTATACTTATAAGGTTCTGTATAACAACCGGTATGGCTATAACAATTAAAGTGGTTAAAAATTTGTCGTGTTTTTTTGTAATATTCATGTTCACCTCAAGAAAACAGACGGACCTTTTTCTCAACAAAAAGTCCGCCTCCATTATGTCTGAAAAAATTTATAAGTTTTATTACTTTGTGCCGAACAGTCTGTCTCCGGCATCACCTAACCCGGGCACTATATAGCCGATGTCATTAAACTTTTCATCGATTGCCGCGGTGTATATCTCAACATCAGGATGAGCTTCGGTTACTTTTTTAAGTCCTTCCGGAGCGCATACCAGATGAATTGATTTAATCTTCTTGGCTCCGTGTTCTTTTAACAATGACAAGGCTCCGTTCATTGAGCCGCCTGTTGACAGCATCGGTTCTGTTATGATTACTATTCTGTTTCCGATATCGCTGGGAAGCTTGCAGTAATACTCAACAGGCTGCAGTGTTTCTTCATTTCTGTATAATCCTATATGTCCGATTTTTGCATTTGGAATTAAATCAAGCATACCGTCAACCATTCCAAGGCCTGCTCTTAATACAGGAACAATTGCGATATCCTGTCCTGCCAGTGCCTTTCCTGTTGTTGTTGTAATAGGTGTTTCAATTTCAACATCTTTTAACGGAAGATTTCTTGTTACCTCATAAGCCATTAACATGGCAATTTCTCTTACAAGCTCCCTGAAATCCTTAGAGGAAGTGTTTTTATCTCTTAACATTGTCAGCTTGTGCTGTATCAACGGATGAGAGACTACTGTTACGTTGTTCATATATTGACTCCTTTGTGAGATTTGTTAATTAAGAATTGTATTAAATTTAATCATATAATATAATCATACTATAATTATTGCGTACGTGAGGCTCTTTGTCAATTAGTTTTTTCTGTAAAGGAGTTGGTAAAATGATAAAAGGCATAGGAACTGACATTGCGGAAGTTGAAAGAATCAGGAAAAATTTAAACAGTGATAAATTTATAAATAAAATATATTCAAAAAATGAAAACGAATATCTGAAATTGAGAAAGTATAATGCACAAACTGCTGCAGGAATGTTTGCTGCCAAGGAAGCGGTTTCAAAATGTCTCGGAACAGGATTTTCAAATTTCGGCCCGCGCCATATAGAGATTTTAAAGGATGAAGCAGGCAAGCCATACGTCAACCTATTAGATAATGCATTAAAAAAGGCCGAGGAACTGAATGTAAAAAACATACAGATATCCATTTCGCACACTTCGGAATATGCGGTAGCTTTCTGTGTTGCCGAATAGAGGGTGATACTTTAAAGCCTAAGACTTTTAGAGGACGCAGGCATATATTTTTATATTCTGTCATATATCTATTATATAAAGATGGAAGCAGGATGAAAAATGAAGTTAAAAATATTATGCTTGATTTTAATATTATCAACATTGTGCGGCTGCTCGGTAAAAGCTGACCCCTTTGTTATTCCTGTTAACTATACAGGCGAAGCATTAATGAAGGTTTACACCGACAAAAGTGAAAATGCCTATAAAGTCAATATTATTTGCAGAGACGGAAATTACAGCTTTAGAGCGGACAGCGGAACTCAGTCGTGGAACATTGCATATTTGTCAGGCAGCAGATGTGTATTGAACAATGATAAATTCCCGGAAGACAGCGTGGTGATAGAAAATTTTCAGCTGACTGATTCCCTTGTTTATGATTTTGATTTAAGTAAGTTTGATAGCTCATTGGATATAATGCCTGAGGAATTAGTCTATTTTGAAGGAACATATAAGCATGTTTTAAACTTTAGTAAAGAAAGCCTGCTTCCTGAAACAATTTTTATTTATAAAAATGATAAATTGGTGAAAACTATACAATATGAAAAAATAAATATTGAAGAGCAATTACCGCATAAATAAGCATTATATAATTTTTCTGAAAAGCTGCAGCAAGGAATTATAATTTTCACAATAAATGCAGAAGTTACCATACAACTTGTATAATGATTGTGGTAAAATTACATATGATATTCTTAAGTGAACTGAGTTTGAATAATCGAGGTGTGTGATTTGTCTGATAATAAAAAAATATTGATTTCGGTCCCTGAAAATCTTCTGAGAGAACTGGACCATGCGGTTAAAGAAGAAGGAACCAACAGAAGTGACTTTATACGTAAATCTATAAGGTTTTATTTAATTGAGAAGAGAAAGATTGAAATCAG
>DMJQ01000062.1 GCA_003457065.1 Clostridiales bacterium | reverse complement strand
ATGCCTGACATCTTCGACTGTACATTTATGCAACCGACAACTAACCCTCATATTACAATTGTATTTACAACTTAGATTTATATTAATTTATCAGCTCAAATAAGAAATCTTTTCTTAAGGTTTTGCTTTTCTTTTATTGATATTTTGAGAACTTTTCTACACAAATAAAAAAGCAGCCTCGTTTGAGACAGCTGTTTTTGTAGCATGAGCATAGACCTGCTTGCTGCATCCAGAACACCCTGAATAGCACCTTATATCATTATTAATAATATTCCCCTTATAATTATGTAACTTGTTTTTAATCTGTTCCGCTGACTGTCTTAGATTGCGTCCGAAGCTTTATTACACTCATAAACATGTGATATATTTTTACTTGCCATGCAGCGGCTTAAAATGTGTTTCATTACCGATTGCTTCTGCCCGAAGATTTTTAACAGCCACAACAATCAGGTAGTGAATAGTATGCAAAACAAAACGCCTTGTTTCTTCATCAATATCCCTGACAGCATGCAATGCAGCACGTGCTTTTTCCCACCATTCATCCGTAAGATCTGAAGAAGACCTGGCACCTGTTGATTTAACAACACTGTACAGGGTATCAACAAACAATTCACGCTTTTCATCATTTAACGAATTAAGCCATTAGCATGACAGATTTATCACGTACCGTTATATCATGAACGAAACCGTCAAAATGAAGATATGCAAGCTGCGACAGCACCAGACTGTCTACCGCACGGAAAGCTTTTTTTGAAAGAGGTGTTTTTTCTTCGTCTACATAATTTATAATATTTTTCATATGCTCTGCCTTATAATTTTGTTTATTAGTATATCCTTTATTTTATTTGATAGTCTGCCAAAGAAAACCGATACAAATAAATTATTACCTTGAAGTAATTTCTCTGATTTTATCGAAAAACGCCGGCTAAAAAAATAGCCCAACTATTAGGGCTAATTCGTACGTTAACTTTTAATTCCCTGATTCATAAAATGGCATATTTAGCACGGTACTGTTAGGGCAAAACCCCTCATTGGTTATTTCTAAAATATAATTGGTATCATACTGAAGAATTCTTTCGTACAGAGTCGATTCTATCGGTGACCCTCCATAAAATGCAACTCTCGGTATCATGCTTTCCTCTAATATTGTTCCGCCGCATATATCTGTAGCATCTGAATAAAAAGATGTAGCTGCCTGTATTTTAGACCTGCCATCCAGATTGATTGCCGGAATCTTTTTTCTGCCGGCTATAAACCATGGACTTTCTATTAATTTTATCCCCAACTGCTCAACCTGACTTGTGATCGTTCTGTTGGTTATATGAGCAATAGTATCTTTTCCAGTGGATATTTGGATATATAAACTATTCCCGGGCTCGATCGTACTTCTGTAAGAAACTGTAAAAGCCTGCCCTGCAAATGCAAATCCAAGCCAGTAAGGCTGATTCCTGAATTGATAGCTTGTCAATGCCATATTATTTCACCTCGGATACTCTAATTGTCACTGGATATTCTTTTGTTCTGGCATAAATTGTCAAGTCCTCATTTGGATCAAGGTCATATACAATTACTTCGGCTGGCACATTAAAGATGTATTTCCCGCTTTCAAGTGTAAAATTCGGATCGGTAGAATGATAAATATAAGTTGCAGCGTCATTGATCACCCATAGCTGTCTCCTTCCAGGAAGGTTTTCAGATTCAACTCTTAAAGGCGTAGGTTCAGTTGTAACTCTAACTTTTCCTATTCTGGTATCTTTGGTCCAATATAAATCAGATATATTATTATAATCATCCATAGTATTTACCTCAAAATAATTTCTTCTTTATATTATGCCTACTCATTATTATCGGTTACTTATTATGGAGCGGGCATCTTCTTTGAAAATAACCAGTAAAAAAAGGTAGCGCCTAAGGTGAAGTCCCATAGGGACAAAATAGGAAACACAAACTGAATACGAGAAAAACAGCTATTGGTGTGAAAATATCAATAGCTGTTTCGTTACGTTTATAAATTTGCATTCTCAAATCTGAATTGTAAATCTTTAAATATAGTGCTATAATGAAAAACATGGTATAATTTGCCGAAATAATGAGGGATAAAATGAAATTAACTTATAAAAAACTTTGGAAGTTACTGATAGACCGAGATATGATGAAGATGGATTTGCTGAAAGCTTCTAAGCTTAGCACCGTATCTATGGCGAAACTCGGCAAAAATCAAAATGTCACTACCGATGTGCTACTCAAGGTTTGCACCGCCTTGCACTGTGATATTTCAGATATTATGGAAGTAGTGNNCTTTTTTGCTTTCTGATAACATAGGATCCGTTTAAAATGTGAATAGAATCCAGACAAAAATTATTACGGTTAAAATAGAATTTAAAAATATCTGTGTCAGAGTAATAGCATCACACTTGGAGGAATTGATATGGCAGTTAATATAGAAAACAAAATTGAAATATGGCAAAATAAATTGCTTGATTTAGGGAAAAGAAATAAGTTGCTTAATTACAAGGAAACCAAACGCTCTACCCTGCGTATCACAACTCCGGAAATTTATAATTTTTGGGATAGCTTTGTAAAAAGCGAAAAGCCTTTGGAATTCTCTTTTTATGATGATATAGGGGATGAAGAAGAGCCTGAGTTATTGGCTGATGTGGAAACAAATCAGTCCGTTAAGGATATGCAAAAGACATTGCGAAATCTTAGAGATAAGGCTAAGACCGCAACCGAAGAACAGGGCATCAATGTTTTGTATCTTTCTTTTGGTTTTTTAGAGTGGAACGAATCCAAAGATAGTGAACAATTCTTTCGTTCGCCCTTGATTTTAGTTCCAGTTTCTTTGACTGTTGAATCAATTTCCTCACCATATATTCTTTCTCTTCACGAAGATGAAATACTTTTAAATCCTACTTTGCAATATAAATTAGAAAATGATTTCGGAATATCACTGCCCGAATTTGATGAGGATAGAGATTTACGAGAGTATTTTGCAGAAATAAATGACTTGATTTCTCATAACAAATGGAAAGTAATTGAAGAAACAAGCCTTAGCTTATTGTCGTTTTTGAAAATCAATATGTNNAATTGTAGATTTCTTAAAAGACCCTGCAAAATTCAAACGTTTGGGCGCTACCATTCCTCGTGGCGTACTTATGGTTGGTCCTCCGGGTACTGGTAAAAGCCAAACAATTACCAATATCATCGCTGAATGCTTGGCAGACGGCAAAAAGATATTATTTGTATCGGAAAAAATGGCTGCATTGGATGTAGTTTATAGGCGTTTGACTGCGGCAGGATTAAATGATTTCTGCCTTGTTTTGCATAGCTATAAAGCAAATAAAAAAGCTGTATTAGAACAGCTTGAAACAGTATTAAATTTAGCCAAAAAGAAAGCAGAACTTAGTGACGAAGCCTACCTAAAATTAGATACATTAGAGCGAGATAGAGAAAAACTGAATCAATATGCCAACGAACTCTTCACAAAGGTTGAGCCTTTGGGCAAATCTATCTATGAAGTTAACGGCATACTTGCCAATTTGAATGAATATAAAGATGTTATTTTCCCAATCGAAAACATCGATAAGGCAGATTGGAATCAATATAGCCGATATATATATGTACTGAATGAATTTGTAAACAGCATCGGAAAAATGTCCGAGGATTACAGTGCAAACCCTTGGCATGGGGCAAATGTGTTGAGTGTAAGCAACGAACTGCGTCATGATATAGGGGCAACAATTCCAAAGCTTTCTGTTAAAATTAAGAAGTATCAGTCACAATTTCAGAAAATACAACAGGAGCTGTCCCTGAATTTGCCTATTTCATACTCCTCAATTGAAAAGATAATTGAGCTATTAAAAGTAGCTAAAAATTCTCCAATTATTCCGGTTCATTGGATTTTAGGCGCAGAGATTTCCCCACTTTTTGAAGAAGTAGCCGAGTGTGAAAGCCTAAAAAATAACTTTATTAACACAAAAATGAGACTTACAGCACAATATGATACATTACACAGCTTAGACAATAGCATCTCTCTATCTGAGATGGATTGCTTGCAAACGCATGCAGAAATCCAAAAAGAAAAAGTGAAAATTGAAGCATTTCTTAAATCTAATAAAGTCTTGTTTGCTATTAATAATGTAGACAGTTACGACAGGCTTATGGATGAAAAATTGCAGGTTAAAGAAAAAGTTGATCTTATCAATAAAACAAGTAATAAACTGCTCAATGCTTTTGAAAAGGAAATTTTTGATATTGACTACACTGCAATACTGGGTAGATATAGAACAGAATACACATCAATTTTTAAATATTTCAAAGGTAGCTATAAGGCAGACAAAAAGCAAATGCAATCTCTCTATAAAGATATGTCCGTTAAAATCAGTGATGAGATTATTTTGTCTGCAATTAATTCACTAAAAGAGCTTGCCGAAGCAAAAGAATGGTTGCAGAATAATGCGACTTGCTTTAAAAATGTGTTTTATGATGATTTTAGTTATGAAAGTACTGATTTTGAAAAGATTGAACATCAAATATGTCTGCACAAAATAGCAATAGAAACCATTGATACAATAGACGAACTCTATGACATTGCCATGAGATCCAACAATATGGAATGTAATTTGATTGCCAATTATTCATTTTTATATAATGGGTTGGATACTTCATGGGAAAATATCCGAAACTCCTTAGCTTGGGGTGTATCATTTCGGAAAGCCGTTGAGGAAAACCATCTCAGCCAAGAGTTTGTAGAAAAGATTTGCTCAAACAAAGAAATTGTAGGTTGCTGTGAGGACTATGAGCAAAGCTTTATACAGATGACACAGGACGTAGATGTAGAGTTTCATTGGTTCTCCAAATTGTTTGAAGATGCAAATGAATTAAAGTCAACCGAATTTTCTGATCTAATTGAAAGAATCAATCAATGCAACAATGGTCTATTTCTTTTGGAGGAATGGATTGATTTTAGAAACGCAAGAAAGAACTGCAGAGAAGAAGGTCTTTCCGAATATATTGAAAAAATTGAAGAAGAAAAGATTGCACCGAGTTATATTCTACCTATCTTCCAAAAGAGATTTTTCAGATTGTGGTTAGATGCTGTTCTGCCAAATTATCCCGCTATCTTAAACTTTAGGAGAATTAATCAAGAAAATACCATTAGCGAATTTGCTTCGCTTGATAAAATTCAGTTTGAGATAGCAAAAGCAAGAATCAAAGGTAAACTAATCAACGATTTGCCTTCCTTTGACCATTTTACCAGTGGTGTAGATGAAATCAGTATTCTCAAACGAGAATTATCTAAACGAAGAAAAATTATGCCAATCAGAAAGTTGTTTCAACAAATTCCAAATTTGCTACTCACCCTAAAACCCTGCCTTATGATGTCTCCTCTTTCTGTAAGTTTGTTTTTAGAGGCGGAAACCTATCAGTTTGACACTGTTATTTTTGATGAGGCATCACAGGTGTGTACCGAAAATGCCATCGGTGCAATTTCAAGAGGCAAACAGGTTATTATTGCAGGTGACAGCAAACAGCTTCCCCCTACAAACTTCTTTGCTGCATCCTTATCAGATACGGATTATGACACGGACGATGATGAAGAAGATGATGGATATGCATATGAATCTATTTTAGATGAAGCAAATCTTCTCCCTGAAAGAACGTTGCTTTGGCATTACCGCAGTAGACACGAGCATTTAATTGCCTTTTCCAACGCAAAAATTTATAAAAATAATTCGATTACCTTCCCATCTAATGTAGACAAAGTCCTCGACAATGGTGTGGAATACGAATATGTACGAGACGGATTCTATGACAGAGGTGGCAAAAAAGGGAATGTCATAGAGGCAAAACGAGTGGCTGAAATTGTTTTTGAAAATTTCAAGAAACATCCAAACCGCTCTATTGGCATAATTGCGTTTGGTGAGGTGCAGCAACAAGCTATCGATACTGCCATTCGTAAAATGCGTATGGAAAATCAAATGTTTGAATCCTTTTTCAATGAGGATAATGAAGAACCATTCTTTGTTAAAAACCTTGAAAATGTGCAGGGAGATGAACGTGATACCATTGTTTTTAGCATCGGCTATGCAAAAGATGCAAATGGTGTGTTTAAAATGAACTTTGGTCCCTTAAGTAAGACAGGCGGAGAGCGCCGACTAAATGTAGCTATCACTCGTGCTAAGTATAATGTAAAGCTTGTGGGATCTATTTTGCCAACCGATATTAATATCGAAAAGATATCATCTGATGGTCCTAAACTTTTGAAAGCGTATATTGATTTTGCAATCAATGGTGTGGCTTCCCTTTCTCGTGAAATTACAGAAAGTGATATTGTAGAGCATGATTCACCATTTGAAAAAGCAGTTTATAATTTCCTTGACAGAAAAGGATATAAGCTTGGGACACAGGTGGGTTGCTCTGGTTATCGAATTGATATGGCTGTGAAGCATCCGACATTAAGCGGACAATATGTCTTGGGCATTGAGTGCGATGGTGCGGCTTATCACTCTGCCCGAACAGCAAGAGAGCGTGACCGTTTGCGCCAAGATGTGTTGGAGCAAATGGGTTGGAAAATTTATCGTATTTGGTCAACCGACTGGATAAAGGACCCTGTTACCGAGGGCGAAAAGTTAATCGAAGCGGTGGAAGATGCTTTGAAAAACTATGCTGTCCCTTATGAGGAAATTCTCAAAACAGATATGCCGAAAGTTGATGATTTCGTTTCTATTGAAAAGAAAACAATCTCAGTAGAAGAACAACTAAATCCTTATGGATTTGAGGAAGAAAAGTTGGTTTCTTTTTCAGACTTACCTCGTAATTATAGCGGTTATCTTTCTATAGAGGACTGTATTGTGGAAGTCGTAAAGCAACGGTTCCCAATCCATTATGATTTGCTTTGCAAGGAACTCGCACCACTACTTGGTAATGAGAAANNACTACGATAAAATCACTCCCCGCCAAGACAACACGAGAAAAATTGACTATGTTGCTACGGAGGAATTGGCTGAAGCAATGTTGGCAGTACTCGATAAATGCATTGGAGCAACAAAGGAAACTCTCTGTACAGAAACTGCAAGGGCATATAATTATAACCGTATGACGGAGAATATTTCATCGGCGATGAATAGAGCATTCAAACTGTTGTTGCAAGAGAATCGTGTTGAAATTTTGGAAGGTAAAGTTGTAAAGATCAATAAAATATAAGTGTAAAATAAAACTATTATCTATCCATCTGCAATAATTTGCAGATGGATAGATAGAAAGGAATGAGCATGAGTTCTTATCCTATTGGAGCTACGTTATCAGATGATTATGCACAAAGTGCCAATACATTATTTCATTTTGTTAAGGAAATGGATTATTTAAAAAACATTTTAGTAAATATGACTATTGTGCCTCGATATTGCGTTGAAAATATTGATTACTTAAATCTTAAAATTGATGGTGAAACAATTAATAAAATTGCAGTTTTGCAAAAATGTTTTTGTGATATACCGATTCATAAAATTACAACTACTTGTTTTTTAAAAGGTAAGGGCGAGAATTTTGATGATCTAAGTTCTGATGAAAAATATCAAGCTGAACGAAACAATACACACACAGATTTTTATGGTGAATATGCCATTGCCTTTTCAAAAAAATGGGGTGAAAACAATAATCTTCAGCCAATACAATATTTAAATCCACAATCTCTCTTTGTTAATTCGTTTGTAACTGCATTTAATAATGCAATAGAGATGGATAATTTGCTGGATGAAATATCAGATGACATAAATCAGAGATTAGCTTTTGTAAAACCACTTCGTGGAACGATGCAAAGACAATTTCGCAAAGATTTATCAGAAATAACAATTGAATTTATTAAAAACTTCCATGATGAGCAAGAATGGAGATATGTTCCTTCAATAAAAAATCTTGAAAATCTATTATTATCACCCATTATTGCTAATTCCAATTTGATTGAGCCTTCTTATTTAAAAGAAGTCAATAAAGGACTTGAAAGTAATAAATATGAAGCCATCTGGTTGAAATACAGCTATGAAGAGATCCGATACATAATAGTACCTAATGTGGAAGCTCGCGCTGAAATTATAAATATAATATTAAATATAGATGATGCAAAATTCGAAAATAACGCTTCTACGGATATACAGAAGCAAATCTTGGTTAGCAAGATACTTGTGTTGGAAGAAATAAGGAGGGATTGGTAAGTGGCTAATAAATTAAAAGATAATTTTTCAAGCAAACCATTTGAATTAAATATAAAATTGAATTTTAATGATAAAAATGAAGGTGTTGCTTTTGGTAAAGCCTTAGAAACTGTGTGGTCAGAGGGTAAAGCTGTTAAAGTTGATGGAAAAGCTTCAATTGAAGCAAATATTAAGGATGGAAATAACTCATATCCGTGTGACACACCTGGGGATACTATAACAAATATTATTGTTGCTCCATCCAAAGTAAAAATTGAATTGCCATTAGAAAAAACTGAAATCAATTCTGAATGCAAAAAAATAGTTTTATATCGTTGGTACACCAATGATAGGGTTATTTTGGAGTCTCCAGATAATGCAAGTATATATTTTAAGATGGAATTTGTTAAAGGAACAAATAAAAGTAATTTTACATTTAAACAGCAACCCAATAAAGCTAAAAATATACAGAAAATTGTCGAAGAATATGACGATGCTATTAAGTTCTTAAATAATATTTTTATAAAACAAGATACCGATGTCGATGATTCAGAACTATCAAATGATTTATTAAAAATAAAGGATATGCGAAAGGCAATTTCTACTATACATTCTTTATACAGTAAGCTTTACGAAATAGAAAGCGCAATGAAACTATCTTTTAATCCAGAAAAAATAGTTCATAACGATGAGTTTTATGAAACTATAGAGGAAATCTATAGTTTAATTGTCGATAAGAAAATAATCAGGATGCAAAATACCTTTAAAGACTTTCAAAATAAAGAAATGTCCATATTTGAAAAGGATATTGATATTGATATAGGAAATACAGTTCTATTAACATTTGTTAATCAGGCAGAATATGAATTGCTCAATGAAAAAATAGTAATATATACTGCAAATGCATTATGGAATGCTGTAGTAGTAGATATAAGAAAAGATAGCGATAAAATTCAGAGTGTAAAATACGAGGGTTCTGAAAGCAAACCAATGTATATTTCCTATTCAGGTTTTATGACAGAAGAAGATGCCGTAAAGGAACAACAGCGTATTGTTCAAAAGATTACAGAATATCAACAAGCTAAAACGTTGTTTGAATATATAAATTGTTAGATAAACATGTTGTTTGTGCTAATCTAATAT
>DMJQ01000200.1 GCA_003457065.1 Clostridiales bacterium | reverse complement strand
ATTCCGGAACCATCTGACCTTTTCCAAACTGGCCTAATGCTCCTCCTGCCTGTTTGGACGGACAGCTTGAATATTGAGCAGCCGCATCTTCAAAAGCCATACCGTCAGTTATTTCTTCCAGCACCTCATTTGCTTTTTCTTTTGAATCAACAAGTATGTGACTTGCTTTAACCATTTCTTCGGTTACGAATCTGTCTTTGTGATTTTCATAGTAATCTTTGATATCATCTTCAGAAACTGTTATTTCATTAAACATTTTTCTTAAAGCATATTGCTGAAGCATTGATTTCTTCATATTATCCATTACGGTTATAAATTCTTCGTCGTTTTCAAGATTCTTTTCCAGCGCTTCCGAATACATCAACTCATGCATTACGAGCTCGTCAACAAGTCTCTTTCTGCCTTCCTGTCCCTGAAAATATGCAGCATTCTGACCTAAATTTCTTAACATTGAATTCAGATCTGATTCATTTATTTCTCTTCCGTCTATTTTGGCTATTATTTTATCTTCCATTTAGTCTCCCATACATAATTATTTGTTTAGGTATGAAATAATCATACAATAAATAAGAGGGCTCACACCCTCCGTTCTATTCTTCTTCTTCCATGAACTCTAATAAATTAGATAATTCTGCAATGCATTTATCTTCATCCGAGCCTTTTGTGATGATTATAAGTTCGTCGCCCTTCATTGCACCTAATGCCATAATGCTTATGATGCTTTTGCCGTTAGCTTCCTGAATGCCCTTCTTTATAATAATCTCGCTGTCAAAATTTCTGGCCTTTTTTACAAATATTGCAGCCGGTCTCGCATGCAGTCCTATTTTATTTTTTAATACTACTTTTTGTGATCTCATTATCTACACCTCTTTTCTCATGCTCTAATTCTTCAGCAATTTCTTCAATTTTTCTTAATCTATGATTCACACCTGATTTTCCAAGGGGTGGACTTAACATTTCTCCCAATTCTTTCAGGCTTGCATTTGTGTGCTTAAGTCTTAAATAAGCAAGCTCTTTTAGATGGTCAGGAAGTTTATCAATAGCTTTATGTTTTTTTAAAACCTTAATGTTGTTAATCTGCCTCATAGATGTATCAACTATTTTGTCAAGATTTGCAGTCTCGCAGTTTATAACCCGGTTAATCTGATTTCTTGTTTCCTTAACTGCTCTTATATTCTCAAATTCAAGCACGGNNTTTCCTTAATATAAGTAACATAATAATTTTTTCGGAGTATGGTTTTTCCGTTGATGCCAAAGCCATCCAAAAGTTCGCATATCTCTTTGCTGTGTACTTCTCTGCTGCTTACAAATTCAGCGTGATACGATTTTTCCGGATCACTTATAGAACCGCAGCCCATAAATGCTCCCTTAATGTAAGCTCTTTTGCATGCATCATTCTTAACCAGATCCTTCGGAACACCAAAATCAAATTTTATAATATTGAATTCATCTTTTCCGGCTATTCCTGTTTCCCGCAAAAATTTCCTGGATAAGTTGTCGCCTATTTTTATAATATAATTATTATGCTTTTTTAGCCTATTGGTTTTTTCAACGCTGACCTGGGTGGAAATTTCAAAGGCTGTTTTCAGGAGCCTGAAAATACGTCTTGCTACCGCCGCATTTTCTGTTGAAAATTCAATTTGCATTTTATTAAGACCCTTCAGGGTGACATAACCCATTGTTCTGACCAAAGCTGCCGTCTCCGCTTTTGCGCTGAGTATGTCAGTTATTTCTGTCCTTGACAGCTCATCTTTAATTTTAGAAGAAAATGTCATATTATCACCCTACTTATAATAATGAAATCTAATGTCCTCAACAGCTTTTTTAATGATTTTCCTCTCATCATCATAACGTGCAATTATCAATGATCTTTCAAAGGGAAGAAATCTTGCTTCCACAAATCCTTCATTTTTCTGAGCAATGCAATTCATGTTTCTTGCCATCATCAGATACCAGTGAACCTCTTTATTGATATGAACTCTGTCCATGTAGCAGGTACGGTTGAATTCATAGCTTATTTTGCCAAGATATTTAATCGGAGTAACTTTTGCTCTTGTTTCTTCATATACCTCGCGCAAGGCAGTTTCTTTCAGCGACTCGTTTTCTTCAACTCTTCCTTTCGGAAGAACCCAATCTCCGTTAAATTTTTTTAACATCAATATGCTGTTTCTGAAAAAAACGATTCCTCCGGCACTTACTTCTTCAATCATATCTGCCCCACCATTTCAATATTGTAGTCTATATAATAACACAATATTAAAAAAAATCAAACGTATATTTACAGTGTACAATAAAAATGATCATATTTCAACTTCTTTATGATAAAAATTTTACAATTGCACATACTTAATCGTTATTTCTAACAGGTCTTTCTCCAAAGTATTGATAATAGTCCACTCTGACGTCACCGTTGAACAGTTTTCTCTTCCTGTCCGCTTTCCTGCCGAAATCTCTTTCAAAGCTGTCAACCGATGTAATTACATACACCGACCATGTTTTGTCAGTGCCGAATGTGTGGCATAATTTTCTGTGTATTTTTTGAATTTCGGTACTTTCTCCGATTCTTTCTCCGTAAGGAGGATTTGTTATCAAAATACCGTTGGGACACATTGTCTCTCTTACATTCATGACATCCTTTACGAAAAATTCGATGCAGTCATCTACCCCTGCTTCGATTGCATTTTCCTTTGCNNCTTTTCTGCTGATATCCGATGCATAAATTCTAATGTCGGAATCAAGATCTATTCGCTTTCTTGCTTCTGTCTTTGCGTTTTTCCAATATTCTTCTTTTACTATTGGCCACTTTTGTGCCGCAAATTTACGGTTAAGTCCCGGAGCTATGTTTCTGCCTATTAAAGCAGCTTCAATCGCTATTGTTCCAGAACCGCACAAAGGGTCGTACAGCACCCTGTCCTTGTTCCAAAAACTCAGCTTTACAAGAGCAGCTGCCATTGTTTCCTTCAAAGGCGCTTCAGTGGATTTTTCCCTGTAGCCCCTTTTAAACAAGCCTTCCCTTGCACCGGTTGTGTCAATTGAAAGTGTTGCAATATCCTTGTGAATAGATATCTGTATTGTAAATTCAGCTCCCGTTTCAGGCATCCAGTCAATGTCATACTCTTCACAAAGCTTCTTTGATACGGCTTTTTTTACTATTGCCTGACAGTCGGGAGTCGAGTACAATTTAGATTTCACACTCTTTCCTTTGACTGTGAATCTGCCGTCCTTGGTAATCCACTTTTCCCACGGCAGTTCATAGGTTTTGTCAAACAGCTCTTCAAAACTGTAAACCTCAAACTGTCCCATTACAAGCATCACCCTGTCGGCACATCTTAAATTTATATTTGTTATAGGAATATCCTTAACTTCTGCATCAAAGTACATCCAGCCGTTATCCGTAGTTACATTTTCATAGCCCAGATCATTTAATTCTCTTTTCACTATTGCTTCCAAACCAAAGGCTGATATTGCAGCCAGTTTTATTTTATCCATATTAATCCTTCCTGAACAATTGATGAGCTGACAACTTAGTAAATTTTTTTACATATGCTCTATTCAGCAGGCGTACACCCGCATCAGCATTAGTTATCCACAGGAGCAGCTGATTTTCATTCGATTTATCAACTTTTTGTCACCAATTTATGCTTCATCCATTGTTATCTTGTGCTTTTCTATTTTATAATATAATGTTGTTCTTGGTATTTTCAGACGTTTTGCTGTTTCCGACTTATTGTAGTTCAGTTCTTCAAGGGTTTTATGTATTATCATTTTTTCTACTTTTTCAATGTATTCTTCAAGCCCTGTTTCATAACGCCTGATTTCTTCAACATTAATAACCTTGTTAAGCTCATCCACTTTGATTTTCTGCATATATGCCGGAAGGAATTCTTTTTCTATTTTATCTTTCCCGCTTTGCGATGCATATATTACAGACGTTTGAATAACATTTCTGAGTTCCCTGACATTTCCTTCCCAGTTGTATTCAGAAAAAATATTTAAAATATCATTAGGAATTTCTATTATATTTATTCCCTGCTCCATGCAGAATTCCTGAATAAATTTGTTAGCCAAAAGAACTATATCTCCCTTTCGCTCTCTTAGGGGCGGAATATTTACCTGAAACACATCAAGGCGATAATATAAATCTTTTCTGAATTTGTCCTCTTTAATAAGTGTTCTTATGTCTTTGTTAGTGGCAGAAATTATTCTTACATCTATTTTTCTCGGCTTATTGCCGCCTATTCTCGTAACCGTGCCTTCTTCCAGGATTCTTAACAGCTTGGGCTGAAGCTCCATTGGCATATCTCCGATTTCATCCAAAAACAAAGTACCGCCTTCGGCTTCTTCAAACTTTCCTTTTTTCCCTTCGTTTCTGGCCCCCGTGAATGCTCCCGCTTCATAGCCGAACAGTTCGCTTTCAAACAGTTCCTTTGGAATGGCACTGCAGTTAATGGGAATAAATTTTCCCCTTTTCCCGCTTTCATAATGAATTGCCTTAGCAAACAGTTCCTTTCCGGTGCCGCTTTCACCCTTTAAAAGAATGTTTAAAGGAGACTTCGATATGTTTTTGCAAAGATTGATTATCTGTATAAAGCCGGCATTGTTGCTTATTATTTTGGAAAAGTAGTCTTCTCCAAGCAAAGTAATCTTAGAATATTCCTTTTCTAACTGCATCAGATTTGTCTGGGTTTTGTTAAGCAGTTCACTTAATTTGACTATTTCCGTAATGTCGCGGTCTCTTGCAAGAGCACCTATCATGTTCCCATGCTTATCCCTAAGCGGCACTGCGCTGGAAACAACAAAGCTTTTTTCTCTGGGGCTGTTGTAAATATTGTGATATGACACCTTGTGTTCAAGCACTCTCGGGAGTATTGCATTAGGAAAAAACTCACGTATATCCTTATCGATAATATTCTTTTTAAGCACACCGAAATATTCTTCCGCCGTCGTATTGAAGAAAATTACCTTCCCGGCCATATCAACTATGGTGATAGAGTCCGGTAGATTGTCAAGTATATATTCAAATATTCCTCTGTCGTGTCTGTTAAAATTATATTCAACGTCCATACAAACCCCCATGAACAATTGATAAGCAATTGATTCTAATGCTATTTCACCGCTCACCTATTGTTATAATAGTTTTCTATAAACAAATCATTAAGGTTCCAGAATTTTTTGAAGTCTTCATATTCTTTTTCAGCTTTTACATTATCTTTATTTGTTTTAACCGCTCTTATAAGTATGTTTTTAGGAGTGTGTTCCATTGCTATAAATTCAGTAAGCTGCACCTTGTATCCCTTTGTCTCCAGGAATAAGCTTCTTAGAGAATCCGTAACGAGGGAAGATACTCTTTCCCTGATTAAACCGTGCTTTAACATCGGTTCCAAATCAGGAGCTTTTATTTTATCATAAAATTCATGCTGGCAGCACGGAACAGACAGTATATAATCTGCATTCCACTTCACTGCCTTTACCAATGCCGCATCCGTGGCCGTATCGCATGCATGAAGAGTCACTATCATATCTACATTAGATTTATATTCAAAATCACGTATGTCTCCGTGAATAAATTCAAGGTTTTCATAATTCAGATTCTTAGCTGTTTTATTGCAAAATTCTATTACGTCTTCTTTTAAATCAAGCCCCACTATCTTTACATTAATTTTTCTTATAAAATAAAAATAATAATACAGGGCAAATGTCAGATACGCTTTGCCGCAGCCAAAATCTATAATCATGAAATCATCCTCAGGCTTTACACCTTTCAAAGAATCATCCACTATTTCAAGGAATTTATTTATCTGCCTGAACTTATCGTATTTTTTCGCATAGACCGCACCGTCTTTGTTCATTATGCCAAGAAAAGTTAAAAAATCACACGGTTCGTTTTCATTGATAATATACTGCTTTTTCTTGTTGTGATCTGTTTCTGTCTGTTTTCTGGAAGGTTCCTTTTCAGTAACTTTCACGCTTCCTTTTTTGCTTACCACCAGCTGAAAATCCGCATCCTCGGTAAATAAATTAATGTTCCGGTATTCGCAGACTATTAAATTTACAATTTCATCCGCTGCTCTGTCGTAGGTGAAGTTATCATGAAAAGCCTGTTTATCAG
Source organism: Clostridiales bacterium (assembly GCA_003457065.1). Lineage (GTDB taxonomy): Bacteria > Bacillota > Clostridia > Tissierellales > Sedimentibacteraceae > Sedimentibacter. The sequence goes on along the minus strand of DMJQ01000200.1, from coordinate 30,591 downwards.
TAAATTTTTCAAATTGGATCATTTTTTCGCTCTTAATGGAAATCGGTCTTGCAGTTATTTTCTTATATGGATTTTCGGATTTGTTTCTCCGAGTTGTAAATACACCGTAAATGAACTTGTTTTCGGCCAGACTGCTTTTAATTATTTCTTGTATGTTCAAAGTACCACCCTCTTGGGAAAATCAATTTTCCTGATCAGCATACAGCTGCTGACAGAGCGATATAAGCAATTTCATCAATTGCTTATCTGTCGCCCTTTCATTTTTGCTGTACTATCGTTTATTGTAACTGCTTTTTAATTGTACTATTCTGTTAAATATTAAATTATTTTCTGTTGTGTCAGTATCAATAATAAAATATCCGTGCCTCATGAATTGGAATCTGTCACCGATCTTGCAATCCTTCATTGATGTTTCAACCTTGCAGTTATTCAGAACCACTTTTGAATTCGGATTTAATTTTTCAAGGAAATTAGTTTTGTCGTAATCCTGATCTTCCATCATGTAGTCGTACAGATTCACCTGTGCATCAAGGCAATGTCTTGCAGAAACCCAGTGTATTGTTCCTTTTACTTTTCTGCCGGTAAATCCCGAACCGCTCTTTGTTTCCGGGTCATAAGTGCAATGTACTTCAATTATGTTTCCATCTTCGTCTTTTATAAAATCTTCACATTTCACAAAATATGCATTTCTAAGCCTTACTTCATTTCCCGGGAAAAGCCTGTAATATTTTTTAGGCGGATTTTCCATGAAATCTTCACGTTCAATATATAGCTCTCTGCAGAACGGAACCATTCTTGAACCCATGCCAGGATTGTCGGCATTATTTTCAGCTTCCACATATTCCACCTTATCCTCGGGATAATTAGTTATTATTAATTTAATAGGTTCCAAGACCGCCATTGTTCTCGGAGATTTCAAACTCAGGTCATCTCTCACGGCATGTTCAAGCATTGCTATGTCAACAACGCTCTGGGCTTTGGAAACACCGATTGATTCGCAGAAATTGCTGATTGCTTCAGATGTGTATCCTCTTCTCCTCAATGCAGCCACTGTAGGCATACGAGGATCATCCCATCCGTCTACATATCCTTCTTCAACCATTTTCTTTAAATATCTTTTGCCCATCATTGTCTTTGTCAAAAACAGCTTGGCAAATTCTATCTGCTTTGTCGGAGCTGCCCTGAAGTCATCCAGGTTGTTTAAAACCCACTCATAGAACGGTCTGTGGTCTTCAAACTCAAGCGTACATATTGAATGTGTTATTCCTTCAATTGCGTCTTCAACAGGATGAGCGTAGTCATACATCGGATATATGCACCATTCGTCCCCTGTGTTGTGGTGAGTTTCATGAAGTATCCTGTAAATTACCGGATCTCTCATATTGATATTAGGACTTGCCATATCAATTTTTGCTCTCAGCACCTTTTCACCGTTTTCATATTCGCCGTTTTTCATTTTAGCGAACAATTCCAGATTTTCTTCAACCGTCCTGTTTCTGAACGGGCTTTCCTTTCCGGGTTCAGTCAATGTTCCTCTGTAATCTCTTATTTCATCCGCGGATAAATCATCTACGTAAGCCAGACCTTTATTAATCAGTTCAACAGCATAGTCGTACATTTTCCCGAAATAATCAGAAGCAAAAAATATTCTTTCATCCCATTCCGGACAAAGCCACTTAACATCTTTTATTATGGATTCTACAAATGAATCGTCCTCTTTTGTAGGATTAGTGTCATCAAATCTTAAATTAAATATACCGTTGTTTTTCTTTGCAAGGCTGTAATTCAGGCATATTGACTTAGCATGCCCCACGTGAAGATAACCGTTAGGCTCCGGAGGAAATCTCGTATGTACCCTTTTTCCGTATGTTCCGTTAGCTAGGTCTTCATTAATTATTTTTTGAATAAAATTAACCGATTCCCTGTTTTCAGTGTTGTTCTCGCTCATTTCTTCCTCCTTGATTAATTTATATAAGTATACTACATTTCAAGTAAAATTTAAATTATATAATTTCATTTTATTATACTTAATGAAAAAACTTATTTCAAGTTAAAAATTCCAATACTCTTATTATATCCCTTATTATAAAAATAATTTTCAAAAAAAGAAGACTATAAATTGCATCTGTCGCCCTTTAGCAGGATTCTTACGTCCCGCCAAAGGATGACAAAATGATTTATCGTCTTCTTGATTATGCTAAATGATTATTCCTATTTGCTGTAATCGTAGAAACCTCTGCCTGTTTTTCTTCCAAGCAGATTAGCTCTTACCATTTTGCGAAGTAATGGATGCGGTCTGTATTTAGGATCGCCGAATTCATTATATAATACTTCCATTATTGCAAGGCAAACATCCAAGCCTACTAAGTCGCCCAGTTCTAATGGTCCCATAGGATGGTTAGCTCCCAGCTTCATAGCTGTGTCTATTTCTTCCTTGGTAGCAACTCCGTCTGCTAATATGCCTACTCCTTCATTAATCATAGGTATAAGTATTCTGTTAACAACGAAACCTGGTGCCTCGTCAACACTTACAGGAGTTTTTCCTATTTTTTGTGATAATTCAAATATTGTACTGTGAACTTCTTCTTCAGTAAGTTTTCCTTTTATAATTTCTATCAGTTTCATGACCGGAACCGGATTAAAGAAGTGCATTCCTATAATTTGTCCTGGTCTCTTAGATCTTGATGCTATTTCTGTAATTGATAATGAAGATGTATTTGTTGATAATATTGCGGTTTCTTTTGCAACAGCTTCAATATCGCTGAATATCTGATGTTTTATTTCCATGTTTTCTGCTATTGCTTCAATAAATAAATCAGCATCCGCGCATTTATCATATTCTGTAACTTTGGTAATGTTTGCGAGTGTTGCGTCCATTGCTGCCTGTTCAATTTTTCCTTTAGATACTAATTTCGCAAGTCCCTTGCCGATCGTATCTTCCAGAGAATCATAAGACCTGCCTGATCTACCTTTAACTATTACAGGATATCCTGCCTGTGCAAAAGTCTGTATAATTCCTTTCGCCATTGTTCCTGTTCCAACAACACAAATTTTTTTAATTTCCATTTAAACCTCCTCATTAAAGGACCGTGTCCTTTTTGCCTATGTTAATTATAGCATCTCCAAAAATTAAAAGCAAGATATTTGGTAATTTTGATAATTTTTTAACATTTAGGCACATAATATAATTACAATGTTTTGCTTATAATAGAATAGTAGATAATTAAACAACTGTAATAACAGGAGGATGGAAAATGTTTAAAAAATCAGCTGAATTTTTAGTCGACCTAATATATAAAATTAAAGATGACAACATCATCGCATTAAGTGCCCAGTTTTCCTACTTCATCATATTGGGTATTTTTCCTTTTCTAATCCTTGCTATTTCAATACTTTGCAATTACAGCTACTACATTTTTTACATATTGAACTCCATCGAAAACATACTGCCGTCTGATGTTTTCAGCATAGTTTCAGATGTTATTCACAGTTCTGTAAGCAGCTGCAGCAGTACACATTTTTCAGCAAGCATACTGATTATTTTATGGTCCGCGACCGCAGGAAGCGCAACAATAATAACGGGAATCAACAGAGCTTACGGGTTCAAGGTAAGGAATAACTTCCTGTTCATGCGGATTGAAGGAATTGTTTTCATGCTGGCTATAATGCTTATGATGCAGCTGATTTTTACACTGGTAGTGCTGGGGCAAGAAATTGTTACTTTTTTGCAACATATTAAACTATTTTCTGAAATCACTTACATTCTGATAGATATTTTCAGATATGTGCTGCCGGTCCTTCTTTTATTTTTAATGTTTTCGGCGGCATATAAATTTCTGACCTATGAAAAAGTCAGTTTTTCTTTTGTTTTTCCCGGTGCTGCTGCTTCGGCACTGGGATTTATAGCAGGTTCTTTTATTTATTCAAATTACATAAGCACAAAAGCAAAGTACTATGATTCTATATACGGAAATTTATCAGGTGTGATAGTTTTTTTAATATGGATATTTATTTCATCTGTTATATTTTTAACAGGAGCTGAGATAAATTACCTGTCCGGCAAGCGCGGTAATAAGAAAAAAATATCAAGTACGCGAATTGATGATCGGCATTAAAATAAATAAACCGCTCTGTCATACCGAACGTCGAAATTGTCTCATAATTTGAAAATGAGAAATGATGCTCAGGATGACATTAGGATTTATCTTTTTTCCGCTCTGAATATAAAGTAGCCTGATTTTTTATCAGCGGTTTCGCAGTTTCCGAAAAGATTTTCCAGCTTGGTTTTCGTGCTGGCTGCTCCCTGCTTTTTTTGTATTACCACATAAAGCTTTCCGCCTTCTTTTAAATGTTCATACGCACCTTCATATAAGGAAAACACGACGTCTTTTCCTGCCCTGATGGGAGGATTGGTAACAATCATGTCATAATCTTCCGAGATATTTTCAAATGCAGAAGAGTTTACTGCCTTCACTCTTTCTTCAACACTGTTCTCCTTTGCATTCATCAAACAAAGCTCGAGAGCTCTTTCGTTAACATCAGACATGGTGACTGATGATTTGCTCAAGAATTTAGCCAATATAATGCCTATGGGGCCGTATCCGCAGCCAAGGTCCAGTATGTTTCCCGAAAATTCCCCGTTTTCTCTTATTACCGTCTCAACAAGAAGCATTGAACCGAAATCCATGCCGCTTTTGGAAAATACACTGTTACTGGTGTTGAAATAAAATCTTTCCGAACCTATATTCCAGTCAAATCTATATATTTTATTTTCAGTTGTCGGGTTTTTTGTAAAATATTGTTCCATTATTCCATTGTTCCTCCGGATCGCAAATATAAATATATTATAGCTTATTCTGACCAATAATCAAATAATAATTAACATATTCAGCAGCAGTCCGTTTCCCGGGCATATAAATACTCACATAATAAAAACGCACATAAAAAAACCTGCTAATAAAATGCTTAATTCATTAGCAGGTTCTTACAATTATACAAATCCAAGATCAAGAGTCATTTTTAAGCAATGCGTCCTGATTTTACTTAAAAGTTGCGGCTATGAAGCTTAAAGGGTCATAGTAGGTACTTTTAAAAAGATTTATTTGTCAATTAACGAGCGTTGATACAATTTTCTTTCAAGTTTTTCAAAAATGCTTTTTCAACAGTATCATAAATTACATATTCTTTTTCTTTTCCTTCAAATGACGGAACATATAGTGCTGCATCATAGTTTTCGTCATCTGCAGGAACACATTCTGCATTTAACAATTCGGCAAGTTTTCCGAACATTTGAAGATTAGACATGCCTGTAAGAGGTTTAACGGCTTCTGCCACATTTCTTACAGTACCGTCTGCGCTTACTATAGTGCCGTTGCTTTCAGCTAAACTGCAAAGCGGAAGCACATATTCGGCTGCAGCTGTCGTATCATTCTTCATTATATCAAATGCTGCAAAGAATTTGAGCTTATCTGTAGCTTTCTTAAGCTCAGGAATATTTCCTATTATATCCTCTCCTATTACAACAAGACCTTTCAGCTTATTGTCAAGAAGTGCTTTCTTAATTTCTTCTCCAGAAGTTCTGAATCCTATGTTCCATGCTCCCTGGCTGTTGGATTTGGCTTTCAGAACTATCAATCCTCTGTGAGGTTTATTTTCGTTGCCCATAAGGACAATTATATCTGCCAGTACTTTCAGAGCTCTGTTGTTTACAGTGTTTGCATCTGCAATAACAACAGGTTTTTTAGCTTTTTTGATGTTTTCCGCAACTTCATCAGCTGACGAAGAAACTTCAATTTTGCCAAGAACGCTTAAAAGCTCTTTGCCGTTTTTATGGCCGTTTACGGAATCCTCACTGATGACACCTTTGTCGATCAATGCTTTGAGAACTCCGGCAAAGAATGTTTCATATTTGTCTACATCAGCTTTCTTTGCCCAGTTATCAGTCTTGGTTTTTTCGATTGATGCCGAAATGATGCTCTTTGCTGTTGACAATCTTCTGAGCTTCATTCCTGCCGCAGGATGGTGCTCATACAGCTGTCCCACGGAAATAATTAAATCAGCGGCATCTAATTCTTCAAGTGTTATTGTAGATTTATTTTCGCCAAGAACTGTTTCGATTCCCGGTTCAGAATCTATTGTAAATGAACCTTTGTATTTTGTATTTAATTCTGCGGCTACCGCATTGAGTTTCATCAGCTCTTCATTTGTAAGTTTCGGTGAAACAACAAACGCAATCTGATCTTCGCCGTACATGTTCTGTATGCTTCTCAGGCGTTTTGAAGTTTCAAATAAAGCTGTATCCAATGCTTCTGAAACCTGTGTTCCCTTGATTCTTACTTTAGATTCAAGTAGCCTGTTTTTATTGTTAATGTGCTCAATACCGAACTTTCCTTTTCCGCACATTGGTATTTCATTTTCTTTCGGGCTTGATGCCTTGTAAACCACATTGTCCTTGTGCTCATACACTGTTTCGCATCCAACCGAGCAGTAGCTGCACACAGACTTGGTTCTTGTCAAATCCAAAGGAATTTCCTTGATATTTTCTCTTCTGTCAAGCCATGCTCCCGTAGGACATACGTCAATACATTGTCCGCAGGATATACAGCTTGTAACTTTTAAGTCCTGCTCAAAAGCCGGAGCAACAAAAGTCTCGTTTCCTCTTTGTGCAAATCCCAGAGCCGAAGCGCCTACAACTTCGTTACATGTTCTTACGCACAATCCGCAGAGAACACACTTGTCAACATTCTGAGAAATGTAAGGATGATCTGTTTCCTTGAATTTCTTTTCTTTCTCCGCATGGTATTTCTTAGTGTCAACTTCATATTTTTTAATATAATTAACAAGCTGGCAGTCGAAATAATCCTTGCAGCCGCATTCAAGACATCTTGATGCTTCTCTGACAACTTCTTCCTCAGTCATTGTCGGAAGTATCGGCTGGAAGTTGGACTTTCTTATTTCAGGTTCAACAGTCCTGTGCTCAACTCTCGGAATAACTTCCCTGTCTTTGAAATCTTCTTTTGTAACTTCCGTATATACAAGCGGAATATTCTTGTGAGGAATTATTTCTCCCTCAAGGTAGCTGCTTATTACTTTTGCTGCCTGCTGTCCCTGTGCCAGTGCCTCTATTGCAATCTTAGGTCCTGTCGCGGCATCTCCGCCGGCAAACACACCTTTTAAATTAGTTTCAAACGTGTTGTCATCTATGACAATATTTTTCTTTCTGCCCTGAGCAACATTTATTTTGCCGCAGTCAACTTCCTGACCTATGGCAGCTATTACCGTGTCAGCTTCAAATGTAACAAATTCTCCTGTAGGTTCAGGTCTTTGCCTTCCTGATGCGTCCTTTTCACCAAGAACCATCTTTTCACATTTTAAAGCAGCAACTTTTTCGCCGTCGCTTTCAACCAGCACCGGAGCTGATAAGAACGAGAATATAACTCCTTCTTCTTTTGCTTCTTTTATTTCAAGTTTTTCTGCCGGCATTTCGCTTTCGGTTCTTCTGTAAACTATTCTGACTTCTTCGGCGCCGAGACGAATGCTTGTTCTTGCAACGTCCATAGCAGTGTTTCCGCCGCCTACAACAATAACTTTTTTGCCTATATTAACTTTTTTGTTTTCTGCAACTTTTATTAAAAAATCAATTCCGCCCAGTACACCAGGTGTTTCTTCTCCTTCGCATCTCAGCGGTGAGCTCTTCCATGCACCTATTCCGAGGAACACCGCATCATATTTATTCTGCAGGTATTCAAGAGACACATCTTCTCCGACTTTCACGCCGTAACTGATTTTTGCTCCCATTCTTTCAATAACGTCAACCTCTGCGTCAACCACATTCTTTGGCAGACGGTATTCAGGTATTCCGTATCTCAGCATTCCGCCCGGCTTATCCATGGCTTCGAGTATATCTACTTCATGACCGTCACGAAGCAGGAAGTATGCCGCAGAAAGTCCCGCAGGACCTGCACCTACGACTGCTACTTTTTTTCCTGTAGCCGGTTTCAGTGTTGGAATATATACTTCATCAGAATTTAAATCGTAATCGGCAGCAAATGTCTTGATACATGCGATGGAAATCGGCTCTTCAACATTCTGCCTTCTGCATGCCTTTTCGCAAGGGTGAGGACATACTCTTCCTATACTTGCAGGCAACGGAAGTTTTTCCTTAATTAATTTCAGTGATTCTTTATATTGTTTGTTGGCAACCAGTCCCACATAGCCCTGCACGTCTGTTTGTGCCGGACAGTTCAGTGTACATGGAGCCTTGCAGTCTCCGATGTGTTCGGAAACCAATAAATTCATGGCAGCATTTCTTGCTTCCACAACCTTCTTAGTGTCTGTTCTAACAACCAGACCGTTTGTTACCGGTGTTGCGCACGATCTTGCAAGTTTAGGCTGACCTTCTATTTCAACTATGCACAATCCGCATCCCGCATATACTTCAAGTCTTTCATCAAAACAAAGGTGCGGTATTTCTATATTGTTTTCCAAGGCTGCCTGCAATACTGTCTTGCCGGACTCAGCCATTATTTCTTTTCCGTTTATATTAAGTTTAACTATAGCCATGTTCTCCTCCCTCTTAGTTTTTTTCTACGGCACCGAATCTGCACACACCGAAACAGTTACCGCATTTTATACACAATTCCTGATTGATGACATGAGGATTCTTAACCGTGCCGTCAATAGCGTGTACGGGACATTTTCTGGCACATAAAGTACATCCGGTACATTTGTCCTTGTTGATTTCATAAGTCAGTAAAGCCTTGCAATGTTTAGCCGGACATTTTTTATCCACAACATGTGCGATATATTCATCCTTAAAGTATCTCAGTGTTGACAATACAGGGTTCGGTGCTGTCTGTCCAAGACCGCAAAGCGATGAGTTCTTAACACTTATAGCCAAACTCTCCAGCTCTTCCAAATCTTCCATTGTGCCTTTGCCCGCAGTTATTTTCTCCAGTATTGTAAGCATCCTTCTTGTACCAACTCTGCAGGGAGTGCATTTGCCGCATGATTCATCAACGGTAAAGTCGAGGAAGAATCTTGCTATGTCGACCATGCAATTGTCTTCATCCATTACTATCATACCGCCTGAGCCCATCATTGAGCCTACGGCAGCAAGATTATCATAATCTATCGGAGTGTCAAGATGGTCTTTTGTCAGACATCCGCCTGAAGGACCTCCTGTCTGCACTGCCTTAAATTCTTTGCCGTTAGGGCAGCCTCCGCCTATATCATATATAACTTCTCTCAATGTAGTTCCCATCGGAACTTCCACAAGACCTGTGTGCGAAATTTTTCCGCCGAGAGCAAATACTTTTGTTCCCNNCTTACATAAATAAAGCCTTTTGTAGCACCGATAGCATATCCTGCAATTGTCATTGCTTCAAGCACCGCATGAGGATCACCTTCAAGAACACTTCTGTCCATAAATGCTCCCGGGTCGCCTTCGTCGGCATTACATATGATATATTTCTGGTCTGCTTTGTTTGGTGCAGCAAAGCTCCATTTTACTCCGGTCGGGAATCCTGCTCCGCCTCTTCCTCTCAGATTTGCATCCTTCATAAGTTTTATAACTTCATCTGGAGTCATCTGAGTAAGAGCTTTTCCTAAAGCCATGTAGCCGTCTTTTGCAATATATTCATTAATATTTTCCGGGTTTATGATTCCGCAGTTGCGAAGAGCAACTCTTTTTTGTTTCTTGTAAAACTCACTGTCCATTAATGCTGTTGTTTCCAGATCATCTGATTCTTTTACTATGTGCTCTTCAATTATTTTTTTTGCTTTTTCCGGGTCTACATGCGTGTATGTTACTTTCTCCTTGTTAGGAGCATACACTTCAACAATCGGTTCGTATGTGCACATACCGATGCATCCTGTCTGAACAACTTTTACATTGCTTAAATTCTTTGCCTCAACTTCTTTAACCAGCGTATNNTAGATGCCGCATGTAGCCATACCGACAAGTATCCTTATTTCATTGTCGTTACTGTCCATATCCAGATTTTTAATGGATTCTTCTCTTAATTTTTTTAATTCATCAAGTGTTTTCAAGCCTACACCTCCTGATTCCTGTATTTAGCTATTATTTCAGGTACTTTCTTAGGATCCGCATTTCCGTAGACATCATCGTCAACGGTCATGACAGGAGCTAACCCGCAGCACCCCAAACATCTTGTAGCTTCCAAAGTAAACAGTTTATCTTCAGTTGTTTGACCGACTTTAATATTCAATTCTTCAACCAGTTTGTCCATAANNACTGAGTATAAAATGTGACAACACCATAAATGTCTGCTAACGGTATATTTGTCTCTTCAGAAATAAACTGCTGAACTTCCAAAGGCAGATAACCAAATATATCTTGAGCCTTTTGGAGCGTTTGCATTAATATGCCCTGAGAACTTTTTACCGAATCTATGAATTCTCTCAATTCTGCGAATTCATTTTTCTTTGATTGTACAAATTCATTCTGCAATTTATTGCCCTCCATAATTATTAATAACCACATGTTTCATTATATATTCCGACTTATAAAAAGTCAATGAATAGCAGGCTGTAAAAATTAAACATAACACAAAAAAATCCTCTTATAAATAAGAGGATTTTTTGAGCTTGCTCAGATTCATGGCATAAAATCCAATTCTTTATCATTTTATACAAATGTCTGCAGCCGTACCCGTACAGCAGACATTTCATGTCTGAATGTGCAAAGCTGCTGATTAGGAACCTCACTCAAACTACTTGCCGCAGTAAAAATTAATGGTCATTGCACGACAATAATTAAAATTTATTATAAAATGTTTTATATGCCTTGTATGTCATGTACAAATCTGTTTTTGAAATAATTTCAAACGGTGCATGCATGCTTAAAACAGGAACTCCAAGATCGACAACATNNTTGTAATTTGCCATTATGTATGCGATTGTTCCTCCGCCTCCCTGGTCAACCTTTCCTAATTCTGAAGGCTGCCACATAACTCCGTTTTCATTGAATAATTTTCTTAATTTTCCGATGTATTCGGCACTTGCGTCGTTGGCTCCTGATTTTCCCCTGCTTCCGGTGTATTTAACCATTGCAACGCCCTTGCCCATTATCGGTGCGTTCTGCAGTTCTGTCACTTCAGGATATGTTGGATCAACTCCCGCAGCCACGTCTGATGAAAGCATGCTGCTTCTGGCAAGAGCTCTTTTCAATGAAAGCTCACAGTAATTGCCATTGTTTTGTATTGCGATCAATTCGGCAACCATGTTGTTGAAAAACGCAGAATGCATTCCGGTGCTTCCTACACTGCCTATTTCCTCTTTGTCGGCAAATATCGCCATTGCCGTTTTTTCAGGGTTCTCAAGCTCCAGTATCGCCTTCAGCGATGTATATGCGCACACTCTGTCGTCGTGACCGTATGCCATTATCATGCCCCTGTCCAGACCTACGTCTCTTGATTTTCCTGCCGGAACAATTTCAAGTTCGGCTGTTTGAAAATCTTCTTCAATCATTCCGTATTTTTCATTAAGGATTTTTAAAACATTAAGTTTGAATCTTCTTTCGTCTTTATCATCGTCGTTACCTTCATTTACATCCGGAAGACTGCCTATGACAACATTGAGACCTTCTCCTTCGATTGCTTCAGAAAGTTTTTTGTCGTTCTGGTCTTTTGCTAAATGCGGAAGCAAATCCGTTATGTAAAATACAGGATCATTTTCGTCGTCACCGATGGCGACTTCAACTTTTTCTCCGTCTGCTCTCACCACCGTACCGTAAAGTGCAAGAGGAATTGTAACCCACTGGTATTTTCTCAGTCCGCCGTAGTAATGTGTTTTCAAAAGTGAAACACCGTGTTTTTCATACAGTGGATTTTGTTTTAAGTCAATTCTCGGAGAGTCAACGTGGCTTCCGACTATGCTCATTCCGTTTTCAATGCTTTCTTTTCCTATAACTGACAGAACCGCATTTTTTCCTTTATTAACATAATAAAGCTTGTCTCCGGGTTTTATTTCTTTTTTGCTTTCCATGTTTACAAAGCCGTTTGCTTCTGCTCTCCTGACAATTTCCTTTATAGAAAGTCTCTCTGTCTTGGAAGCATCCATAAATGCCCTGTAGTCGTCTCCTAATTTAAAAACATCATTTCTTTCATCATTGCTCAGCTTTTCCCATATAAAATGTTTTTTATAAAAAAGTTTATCTTTACTTTCCATTTATGTCTCCTCTTCATATTATTAAAATTAATTATTTAGCTAATATACCCTTTTAATTTATACATTAATCATTTAATATTACCAAGGCTGCCAGGTACATCTGCTTATCAATCTCCACATACTTGACGTTGTAGTTTCTGACCATGTTGAATTCTCCGTCGTATCCGCTGATCAGCCACTTTAAGTCCGCATTGATGTGAATGCCGTCCTCCGTCTTTTCAAGGCTGTAAATCTTATCAACCTCCACACTCACGGCAAGTTCATAATCGGTCGGATTATCAATTACCTTGTACAAAATATCAAGATCGTTTTCCAGAAGTTTTTCCGTTTCAATGTCGTCAAGCTTGTCTTCCAGAGAGTCCATGTCTTTGCTGCCGTAAAGGAACCCATTCATTATTTCAATGCGCTTATTCAGCAGATATTCTATGTCGTCTATCTCATCGTAAAATTCATAAGCATTGATTGAATTATAACTTAAAAGCAGTAAGGCAAACATTATGTATATAAATCTTTTTTTCATATGTAATCCCCCTAAATATTATTGCATTTAACATTATAGGGGAAAATATGTGATTATATTATCAATATTTGTCAGTAAAACAACTTAAGTTTTCGCTTAAATTCAACAATTATAAAGTTTTTACACTCTTTCTCTTTTCTAATGTAAAAGGAAGTTCCATCAATCCCTGTTGAGTTTTGTCACCTTTTATCATTTTAATGAGCATTCTCATTCCGACTGCGCCCACATCGTAGTACGGTTCGCCGATCGTTGTCAGTTCAGGTCTTACAAACTTACCTTCTCTGATATTTCCGAACCCTACAACCGACACACCATCAGGAACACTTATTCCGTTGTCGATGAAGCAGTCCATTATTCCTATGGCTATTTCATCATTGCTGCAANNGCAGCCGTAAATTCTCCCGTTTCCTTTATCAATGTTTTCCCTAATTCATATGCTTTGTTGTGCTTGTTGCTTCCGACAACATGTATTTTGGAAAACGTGAGTTCATTGTCTTCAACGGCTTTTAAGTATCCTGAGATTTTATCATTTTCAACCGATGTTCTGTCTTCAAAGTCAGATACATAAATTATTTTCTTATGGCCTTCCTGAATCAGATACTTTGTCATTTCATAAATTGCGGAATTGCAGTCGATTGAAATATGGTTCATGTTTTCACGAACGTCTCTCGTGAAATAAACGCATGGTTTATTTAAACCTCTGGCGAGTTCAATTATTTCATTGTCAAACTTATTACCTACCAAAAATAATCCTTCCGCCTGCTTTCTGTCCAGCAACTGCAGATATTTTTCCTGTGTTTCCTTGCTTGAATAGCTGCTGCAAAGAAGAATGTCATAGCCGTACATTTTTCCTATTTCCTCAATTCCTCTCACTATATCCGCAACATAGCTCTGTGCAAGGTTGTTAACTATAACGCCGATCAAATAAGATCTTCTCGTAACAAGACTTCTTGCAACATCATTTGGTTTGTATCCTGTTTCCTCAATAACTTTCAGAACTTTTCTTCTAACTTCCGGGCTTACAGGCTTTGAGTCGTTTATAACTCTTGAAACTGTTGAAATTGAAACCTCTGCAAGTCTCGCAACGTCTTTTATTGTTATCATACTTTCCTCCTTACTATATTTATCTGTTGTTTCTATATTCCTAATATAATTACATTATATATGCAAATTAAAAATTTAGCAATCGTTCTTTCCCGATTTTCCTATAAAAATAAAAAAATTTTCCCGGCAGTAAAAAATCCGGGTTTTGGCATACAAAAACCCGCGAGAGCCGCAAACCATTAATTCATACCCGCATCTAAGCAGGTGGGAGCTCTATTAAGTGATTCTGGCTTCCCGTCATGCGGGCATGTCATAGGCGCTTAAACACGAATTCCCTTTTACAATATGTCGGTTGAATTAAAAGATTTCCGCACACCGCAGGCTTATTGTTAATAAAATTATAACATAGTCCTCATAAATTTACAACTGTATTTTACAGTCATCACACTCATTTTTTACTATTTTACCCGGATATATATTCATATCCGGGTTGGTTTATACAATTTCATTTAACTCTTCTTCATTTATTACTTCTTTCTCTATGAGAAGATTTGCAATTTTTTCTACTTTTCCTTTGTTATTTTCTATAATATCAACAACTTCGTCATAAATTTCGGCAGCAAGTTTTTTCACTGATCTTTCAACAGAAACAAGTGAGATATTAAGTTTTTCGGCCAGCACTCCCATATTCACAAATGCCGAATCATCATCCATTCCATATTTTGCAATATAATCTACTGCCAGTGATGTGGCTTTTTCTATATCATTTTGTGCACCTATGGTGATATTATCCCTGCCAAAAAATATTTCTTCGGCTACCCGTCCTGCCATTAAAACCGCAAGCTGGTTTTTTATGCGTTGTTTGGTAATAACTTCATCACCGATTGGTGTGCTCAGTGTGTAGCCTCCGGCTCCCTTGCTTGTGGGAATAACCGACACTCTCACAACCTTATTGTCCGGCATCAGATGTTTCGACACAAAAGCATGTCCTGCTTCGTGATATGAAGTGACTGTTTTTTGCCTGCTGTTTTCAACACGATTCTTTTTCTCCGTGCCTGCCAGAACTTCAAGATACGCTTTTTTTATGTGTTCTTCACTTATTTCATCAGAATCTTCCCTGATTGCACGTAGGGCAGCTTCATTTATAAGATTTTCGATCATGGCTCCGCTGAAGTAAACGGTCATATCAGCTATGTCATCCAGGTCAATTGCAGATTTTGCTTTCTTTTTGCAAAGATATAACTCTAATATATCTTTTCTTGCGTTCCTATCCGGAAGCATGATTTCTATCTGCCTGTCAAATCGTCCGGGTCTCAGCAAAGCAGAATCCAATGTGTCGATTCTGTTTGTGGCAGCCACCACAACCGTGCCCGAATCATCGGCAAACCCAGACATTTCTGTAAGGAGAGCATTTAACGTCCTGTCTCCTTCATCGCTTCCTCTCATGTTTCCGTTCATTCTTTTTTTGCCTATGGCATCTATCTCATCTATGAAAACTACACTTTTTCCTGATTTTCTTGCCTTTTTGAAAAGATTTCGTATCCTGCCGGCTCCCAGTCCGGCGTACACCTGCACAAAATCAGAACCCGACACCGCATAAAAAGGCACTCCGGCTTCTCCTGCCAAAGCTTTCGCCATCAACGTCTTGCCCGTTCCGGGAGCTCCGTACAAAAGAACGCCCTTTGGCATTCTGGCATTAAACCTGCTGTATTTTTCCGGATATTTTATAAAATCAACTATTTCCTGCAGCTTTTCCTTGGCTTCGTAATTTCCCGCTACATCATCAAATTTCATGCCTGATGAGCTTGCGTATTCTATTTCATTTAAGTTATTTATCTCTTTTTGTGTCGATTTTTTATTTCTGAAAATAAAAGCAATAAAAATCAGAACACCTATAACTGCTAATACCTGATAAGTTTCCATCATAACCCCCTGAAAAAAACGATTGAATCAATGGCAGCGACATATGAGTTTCTTAAAAAACAACAGGAACAACTCATACATGTCATTCCGTCCGAAACTGAAAATCTTCTCAATCGCTCACGCACTCATTCATATATTGTTACATACATTGTAACACCGGGGTATTTTTTTTGATATATTTAATATATAACTTTATTTCATTGTTCTTCCTGATTTTCCAACAGACACACCGACTGAGCGGCTATGCCCTCGCCTCTTCCTTCGAAGCCCAGATGCTCTGTTGTGGTTGCCTTGATATTTATGTTTGATATATCCGTTTTCAGGTCCTGAGACAAATTCAACTTCATTTCTTCAATATAATGGCTCATTTTTGGCTTTTGTGCGACTATGACAGCATCCAGATTTCCGAGCCTGTATTTTTTATTTTTCATTATATCCACAACATGCCTTAACAGAACCCTGCTATCTGCATCCTTGTACTTGCTGTCAGTATCCGGAAAGAGCTTTCCGATATCGCCGCAGCCCATGGCTCCAAGAAGGCTGTCCATTATCGCGTGTAATAAAACATCTGCGTCTGAATGGCCGACGAGTCCCTTTTCGTACGGTATATGAACACCGCCCACTATTAATTTCATGTTTTCCTTCAATGCATGAACATCGTAACCAATACCGATTCTCATAATGCCTCCTTTAATAAATGCTTGCAAATATTTCCGCAACTCTCAAATCAAGAGGTGTTGTGATTTTAATATTCATCGGCAATCCTTCAATAGTCATGACCTTGTGCCCGTAATATTCCACAATGGAAGCATCATCTGTAAATGATTTATCTTCTGTCACAGCCATTGTATAGCAGTCCATGATAAGATCGTAATCAAATGCCTGCGGAGTCTGAACAGCCTTTAAAAAAGCTCTGTTCAGAGTGTTTTTAACAGCTCCGTCCTCAGAGACTTCCTTGATCGTGTCGGCAACGTCAACCACGGGAATGCACGCTTCGTGATTGTATGCGCCTTCGGCACAGCCGGCAATTAAGTTATATGAAACAAACGGTCTTACGCCGTCGTGTATGAGAACTATGCCGCAGTCGCCGCTCACTGCCTTTATGCCTTCAAACACCGATTCGGTGCGAGTCAGGCCTCCTGATGCGACCTTTGATATTTTTTCATAGTTGACGGCTATTTCGTCCTTCACGTATTCCATGTCATCTTTGTTGACAACAAGGATAATTTCATCAACTTCATTGCTTCTTTCAAATTTATACAGTGTGGATTCAAGAATGGTCTTGCCTGCAATACTCATGAACTGCTTAGGAATTTCAGAGCCCATTCTTGTGCCCCTGCCTGCCGCAACAATTACCGCGGCAACATTTTTATCTTTAAACATTAAATTATGTCCCCTTTTCACTTTTGCCGCTACCGTATATCAACGCAGTCATCGAGATACAGAAATTAATTTTTTGAGAAATAAGATTCCTCATCCTCACTCATATACTTCCGTGCAACATACGGCAACGTCTGTTACATGTTATACTAACAAATCTTTTATATTCAGGTCTCCCAGTTCAACTTCCGGCACTCCCAGCTTTCTGCTTGGGATGAACATACCGTGGCAGTCGGAGCCCCCTGATATCATTAAATTATTTTTTTTGCAGAAATCAATATAATACTGCTCATGTCCTCTGTTGTACGGAGAAAAGCATTCTATGCCGTCTATGCCGACGCTTAGCCAGTACCTGAGTTCTTCCTCCGGCATGTGGCTGTTTTTATAATGGTAGGAAGGATGGGCAAGAAAAACTTTTCCGCCGCTTTGCTTTGCGGTACGAATTACTTCCTCCGGATTTTTCAGCTTCGACTTCATCCCCGCTTTTCCGAAATCAGCCAGATGTGTCAGGACATCCTTGTGGATTCCCTTGTCAATCATGTAGTTGGCAGATTTCCAGCCTCCTCTTTTTCTGTCGTAATCATACTTTTCATAATCTTCAACGCTTATGTCTTTATATTTATTTGAAGCATAGGTCCTGATATATTCTTTATTTGCATTCAGCTTGCTTTCGTTGGTCCAGTTTATCAGATCTGCCAGCTGCCTATTTTTTATATCGTAATTGTACACCGTAAGGTGATATTCTCTTCCTTGGTATTCCGCTGTCAGCTCTGTGCCGGGAATAAATAATAGATTGTCCTTGGAATTTATTATTTCCTGCATATTTTTTATATTGTCCACACAGTCATGATCTGTTATGGAAAATATATTAACTTTATTTTTAATCAGTTCTTCTTTTAATTCTGTTACATCCCATGTTCCGTCGGAAGCACAGGTGTGCATGTGCATGTCAACTTTCTTCATTGATACCTCTTTAGTAAAGTGAGTCTTCGTTTATCCTTGTATAAAACTTTTTTTCTATTTCATTAAAATCTTTGGTCTGTGCCATTATCCACATTAGTTTTGTGACTACCGCCTCAATGGTCATGTCGTATGCCTGAAGTACCTTATATTTTTTCAGTGCTTTGACCCCTACCTCATATATGCTCATATCGCTGCCTTCAAACATTACCTGTGTTGCAATCACAATAACTTTTCCTTTCTCGGTGAGAGTTTCCAGCTTCTCCAAAAAATTTCTCTTGTCCTGGAACGGAAGTCCTCCCACGCCGTAACTTTCGATAACAACTCCTTCATATTTTTCCCCGATGTAGTCCAAAACATCCGGCTCCNNCCAGGCGCCAGCTTTAAAAGGAATATGGACGGATATATGCTTTTATAAAACATAACAGGCCCGGTTAATTCTTCGTTTCTTATATATTTTGTGATCCTGCTGTCGTCAATTATTGCCGCCACCGGAAAATTAATGGATTCAAAGGCACTGTAGCTCTTTGATTTGACTTTTCTGGCTCTTGTTCCTACTATAGCTTTCCCGTCAAATACAAGATATACTCCTCGCACATCTTTTTCTGCAGCAAAGCGGAAGCTGTCCAATAAATTTTTCTTTGCGTCTGTTATGTCCGCATTGATGGGTTTTTGCGCTCCGGTTATGATTATAGGCTTATCCGGATTCTGAATAAGGTACGAAAGAGCTGCAGATGTATATGACATGGTGTCTGTACCGTGAGATATAACAAAGCCGTCATATTTGTCATAATTGCTTTCTATTGCTTCTGTCATCAAAACCCAGTATTCCGGCTGAATATTGGTGCTGTCAATATTTATCAGCTGCATTGCATCCACATTGCAGTATTCATTTATTTCCGGCACATAGCCAAGAAGCTCCTCAGAGGTTATCTGCGGCACTAATCCTTCCTCGGTTTTTTTAGAAGCAATGGTGCCTCCGGTAGCAATAAGTAATATGTTTTTTTTCATTTTCTCCCCCTGTTAACGATTTGAGAATTCCGCAGGCTCGGCAATAAGCGATGCAATTGACTTTAGCGCTCATCCATTTGCCCTACTACTCTACGGCTCCATTATTTTTTTCATATCCTCCGGCAGCGGGCATTTTATCACTATCTCAATGCCTGTTACAGGCTGTATAAATTTCATCTCATGGCAGTGCAGAGCTTGTCTTTTGATTAGCTCGCTCTCGCTGCCGTATAAAGTATCTCCTAAAACAGGATGTCCTATATGTTTCATATGAACTCTTATTTGGTGAGTTCTTCCAGTCTCAAGCTTGAGCCTCAGCAGCGTCATGTTGTTAAATCTCTTTTCCACGGTGTAATGTGTAATGCATTCTTTGCCAGAAGGATGAACTACTCTTATTATGTCCTCGGGATTTAACCTTGTTATAGGCTCGTTGATGGTTCCGCTGTCTTCCTTTACGATTCCTTCAACTATTGCATAGTAATATTTGTCCACCGTGTTTGCTTTCATCTGATTGGCAAGTTCATTGTGCGCATATGGATGTTTAGCTATTATTACAATTCCCGAGGTATTCATGTCAAGCCTGTTGACAAGCCTTACTTTTCTTTTTATGTCATGCTTTCTGAAATAATAAGCCACCCCGTTGGCAACCGTGTTATCCTGATGCGACCTTGTGGGATGAACAACAATATACGGCGGCTTGTTTACCGCCAGCAAGTCATTATCCTCGTAGACAATATCTATGGGAATATCAACCGCTGTATATTGATCCTCATCCTCATCAAACTCAACGGACAATATGTCTCCGCAAAAAACACTTTTATTAAGTTTTGTTGCCGTTCCGTTTAAGAATAAATTACCCGAAAGCTCCAGTTTTTTTAGCAGGCGTCTGGAAAAATTCAAATTTTCGGTCATTACGCCCTTTACAGTTTTATCATTTTCTTGTATTGTATAATTAAGAATATTATTGTTAGTCATTACCAAGCTCCTAAATTTCTTCAATATTAATATAATATAAATTACATTTAATGTAAAGGGGATAAAATCATGAAAAACAAGGTAATAAACATAGCTGCCAACAACGATGACTACACACTTGAGATAAAAAAGAACCTAATAAGCATTTTAAATAAGCACGGCTATGATTACAGTGACAGCTTCAGCGACGAAGCAGAACTAAACATTACCATAGGGGGGGATGGTGCATTTTTAAGAGGCGTAAGAGAAAGTAATTTCTCAGACATTCCTTTTATCGGAATCAATACGGGAACTCTGGGATTTTATCCCGAAATAATGCCTGAAAATCTGGAAGGCTTCATGTCCGACTACAAGTCAGGAAAGTATGCCATAAACAACATTAATTTAATCGAAAGTGAAATATGTGCTGCAGGCAGTTATAAAAAAATATATGCGGTCAATGATGTAATCCTAAAAAGAAGAGATATGAAAACAATTCATATGAACGTGTACATCGCATCAAACCACCTGGAGAAAATAAGCGGAGACGGGCTCATAATATCATCACCTCTGGGAAGTTCCGCCTACAATAAATCCGCCGGCGGAAGCCTTGTGTATCCATCACTTAAGACGCTGCAGATAACACCGCTGTCCCCAATAATATCAAATGCATACAGATGCCTTGAATGCAGCATTATAGTTCCACCCGAATTTGAAATAGCAGTCTTCCCCGAAAGAAGAGAAGATTCTTACATCGCTCTTCTGGCAGACGGCGAAGACATCGAATATGGCAAGCTGGAATACGTGCGTTTCAGAACATCAGAAAAAGTAATTAAAAGACTCTCAATGGGATCCTTTAATTACTGGAACGTCATTAAAGATAAATTTCTGTAACTATATTTCACAGCCTCGTTCATAAATTTATTTGCTCGTTGCTCACATAAATCAGACCTCGTTGCAATGCTCTACCGTTATTTTTCAAAAAGACTTTAAAAAATATCGGTAGTTTTTTATTAAAAAATCTGTTGCAAATCATTTCTTCAATTTTTTACAACAGATCTTATTATTTGATTATTATTTTATTAAATGAAATTTTTGAGGAGTATAACAACTACATCTTCAATGTAAATTTCGTGCCTACATTCATTGTGCTTTCCACTGTCAGCGAGTATTTGTGGATATCGGCAATCCATTTAGCAATGCTTAATCCAAGACCCGTTCCGCCTTCGCGGTGCCTTGCCTTGTCTGCCCTGTAAAAACGGTCGAATATCCTGTCCAGATCTTTTTTAGCAATGCCTATGCCCGTGTCTTCGACAATGAACACTTTTCTTTTATTTTTATCCGTATACAGACTGACTGTAACTTTTCCTTTTTCAGTATATTTTACTGCGTTGTCAACCAATATGACAACCAGACGCCTCATTTTATCGTAGTCAGCTTTTATTTTAATATTNNTTGTTTTTAGCTATAATCTCCATGTTCTGGTACACATTTTCTACGACTTCCGACAGCGAAAATTCGGAGACATCAAGTCTTTCCTCATTGGTATCAGCTTTTGCCAGTATTAAAAGCTGATCAATGAGTTTAGCCATTACTCTTGTTTCTGAATATGCATTGTCAAGCCAAATCTCGTTATCTTCAACCGTACCTTCATCATCGCTCAATACAACATCCAGATTTGTCTGAATAACCGTAAGCGGAGTCCTTAACTCGTGAGATGCATCCGCCACAAATTCCTTCTGCCTCGTCCACGCATCTTTTACCGGCTTTAACGCCTGGCCGGTAAACAAGAAGCTTATTACCAGCAGAATAGCCGTGCCGCTGCATCCCATAACATACAGAACCGTTCTTAAGAAGGACCACATTATTTCTTCATGAACCATATTCTGATACACCTGAACGACACTCTTGCCGTTGATGTCATCAAAATACCTGGTATAAATTCTATAATTGAAGCGCCCTACTTTTTTCATCACATATGAATCTTTCTGCTCTTCAAATGATTCTGCCGCCAGAGGCTGAATTTCATCGGCAATCTCGATTTCATCCTCCTGGGAATAGATTCTTTCCTTGTTGTCATTATATATAATATAGCAGGCATCAAGCCTCTGTGTCCCCATCAGTGTTACGCTGGGGCCCATTCTCTGAAAATAAGTGCCCTGATTAAACCTGAAATCCAGCCGGATTGAGTTTCTGTATGCATGTACTCTCAAAGCTTCGGAGTGCATCAGCTCCTTGTTGCCGTCTTCAAATACTATTCGGGTAAAATTATAAATTCCTGTAGCAATAAACGCCATAAATAATACAAGTATTATACCCATATATGCAGTTAACTTAAAATGAAGCTTTTTAAACATGTTATTTCTCCTTAAGCATATACCCCACACCGCGGACCGTTTCAATTTTTGCATTAGTATCTTCTAATCTTTTTCTTAAATGATGCACATATATTTCAATGTTGCTTTCCAGAATATCTGCCTCAAGCCCCCAGATTCTGTCGATAATTTGTTCTCTCGTAAAAACCTGCCTTGGTTTTTTAATGAACATTTCCATCAGCATTGCTTCTTTTAAAGGTATTTTATATTCTTTGCCGTCAATATACAACATATAATTTTTTACATCGTACCTTATATCTTCAAAATCGTATACTTCACCAACATATTCGGTGCTTTTTCTTCTGGCAAGAGCCTTTACCCTTGCGATTAACTCCTTTGTGGCAAAGGGTTTAACCAGGTAATCGTCGGCGCCGTTTTCAAGCCCGAACACCCTGTCATCAACAGTGTCCTTGGCCGTAAGCATTACTACAGGCGTTTTTATTCCGCTCTTCCTGATTGTTTTTAATATCTGAATGCCGTCTACACCAGGAAGCATTATGTCAAGAACGATTACATCATATATATCCTTTCCGGAGAGAATAAGACCTTCCTCACCGTCATTTGCTATATCCACATCAATTTTTTGTTTTGAAAACAAGAAACTGAGAGCCTGTGTAATTTTAACTTCATCCTCAACAATTAATATTCTCATCTGTTCCTCCCGTTAGTTTAAACATTCTTCCAGTAATACAGAAGATCTACTCTTTTATCTTAATATAGTGCTTCAATCTTAAATTAACATTAATTTAAAACCTGCATTTTGTTATTATTATATATCATTCGCATTTTTCTGGCAAATTTTAATTTTAACACTTAAATTGTCTATTTTTTACTCACCGGCGCAAATACAAATCGGAACACAAAAAGGGCCGGGACGATGCCCAACCCTTGCTTTTCCTATAAATTGCCGCCTGCGTTTTCCGGTTTTTGTGAATTTTCCTTAATTTCATCAACTTCAGCTTCATCTGCTTCGCTTACTTCATACGTGTCATTATCTTCATCATCAATCTCACAGCATTTATTTTCCGCTGTTTCTTTTACAGAAGAATGTTTAACTGTTATTTTGCTTAAAATGTCTCTTAAGCAGACAGCCTGGCTGCTGAGTTCTTCGCTGGCAGCGGCGCTTTCTTCGGCAGTAGCTGAATTTGTCTGAACAACCGATGATATCTGGTCAATTCCCGAATTTATCTGAGATGCAGCCATTGCCTGCTGCTTTGATGCTTCAGCTATTCCCTCAACAACAGAAACTGTTATGTTTGCTTTTTCCACAATTGAATTAAATGCTTTCAGCGTAACATCAGCTATATCTGTGCCTCTTTTTATTGTCTTCATGGAATTCTCAATCAGCTGAGTAGTGTCTCCGGCTGCTTCTGCGCTTTTAGAAGCAAGATTTCTCACTTCTTCAGCAACAACCGCAAAACCTTTTCCGGCTGAGCCTGCTCTGGCAGCCTCAACAGCCGCATTCAATGCAAGTATATTTGTCTGGAAGGCAATATCTTCGATGGCTTTTATAATTCTGCCTATTTGTGCGGATGATTCACTGATATCGCTCATTGCTTCAATCATATGGTTCATGTGTTCGGTGCCATTTTGTACCTCCATTGAGGCTTCTTCGGATATTTTCTTTCCGTTCTGGGCATTTTCATTATTTGCAATTGTACGTTCATATATTTCATTTATGGTTGCTGCAAGCTCTTCAATTGAACCGGCCTGTTCCGTAGCGCCTTCAGTTAAAACCTGTGCCCCTGCGGCAACCTGCTGTGCTCCGCTTGCAACCTGCTCCGTACTTTCACCGATACCTTTGAATATATAATTTAACGATTGCAGGATTTTAATTAAAGATTGTTCAATAGGTTCAAAATCTCCGACGTAGTTCTTTTCAATATGCCTTGTCAGATCACCTCCGGCAATTGTACCAAGATGATAAGAGATATCATTTATAATATCATTTATTTCATTGATGGTTATTTCCAAAGAATTAAGAAGAACTCCCGTTTCATCCTTGCTCTTGGTTTTAGGCACTTCCGTATGCAGATCTCCCTCGGATAAAAGCTTCAGTCTGTTTGCGCAGGCTATTATGGGACTGGTTATTTTATCAGATATTTTGAAAACAACAACCACGGATATAACAATTGACAGCACAGCTAATGCCACCGTTACTATGATGCTGAAATACGTGCTGTTCATATACTCTTTCTGAGGTGTGACAACCAGCATGCCCCAGCCTTCTGTCCCTTCGATCGGTGCATATGACAGCAAATTTTTCTCCCTACCATTCTTATATGTGCCGAAATTCAGACTGCCGCTCAGCATATCCTTCTCTAACATTGCAAGGTCTTCGCCGCTGCCGTCCGCTTCATATTTGAGAATCGCATTTTCCATTCCCAGCACTTTGCTGTAGTCGGGATGTCCTATTATATAGCCTTCATCGTCAATTATTGAGCCAAACCCTTTTTCTCCAACAACTACGCCCGATGCTATGTCAGATATTACTTTTCCGTCTATCTCCAACATTACTATACCTTCTATGGATGAGCCGTAAATTCCGTCCTTCCACAGAGGAGCCGAAACAATATAATACATTTCGAAAGTTTCTCCGTCAAAAAGCGGATCTGTCACAAAGACGTCCCCATTGATGGAAGCCTCGAAATAGTCAAGATGCTTTATAACTTCTGATGTACCCGTCTTTGTTGAAACAACAAGTCCATCCTTAGTCGCAGTATTTATTCTTTTTAAATTATGCATCTGAATTCTTTGTTCAAATATTTTATCTTTTTCTTCTGAGGTTATATCCGAAGCGCTGAGCCTGGAAATTAGTCCGACTTCTTCAGCAATTGTTTTATATGTATTTAATTCTTTTGATACAACTTCAGCAGATTTTTTAGCCACTTCCTGCATGGTTTGTTCCAACGAGTTAAACGTGGCATTGTAGCACAGGTATGAAGCTACACTGCCGATCATAATTACAACTGCTAATATTATAGTTGTTACACTAATATACATCTTCTTTCTTATGCTATTCATAATCGCCCTCAATCAGTATTTTTGGTATTACTTACTTCTTCTATATTACATTGTTGAAATAATTCATTTTTCCGCTGTTGATTAGTTTTTCATATTCATCCACGGGTTTCGGTTTCGCAAACACATAACCCTGCGCCATGTCGCATCCTATGTCCCTTAAAAAATCCACCTGCGTATAAGTCTCGACACCTTCCGATACAACGTTTAAATTCAGATTCTTAGCCATATTTACTATATTGCTCACAATAATCTGCGAATTATATTCTTCTATATTATTTAAGAACATTTTATCCAGTTTAAGTGTATCAATCGGCATTTCCTTCAAAAGCCCAAGGCACGAATACCCAGAGCCAAAATCGTCCATGAAATTTCAAAACCTTCATCTCTGAATTTTCTCATTACCGTAAAAACTTCTTTTTCATTTTCATTGCTGAATACAACCGATTCAGTTATTTCTATTTCGATAAGGTCATCGGAAACTTTATATTTTTTCTTTATTTTATTGTAATCCGATACAAAGTTGCTGTTCAGGAAATGAACCCTCGAAACATTTACAGAAACGGGAACCACGTCGTAGCCTAATTTAAGCCACTTCCTGATATTTGAGCAAACCTCCTCAAACACAAATTTGTCGAGATTCACAATAAAACCGTTCTTTTCAAATATGGGTATAAAACTGTCGGGGCCCAGCAGTCCGAGATCCGGATGATCCCATCGGACTAATGCTTCGGCCCCTGAAATTACACCTGTCTGCAAATCTACCTTTGGCTGCAGGTAAACTCTGAATTCCTTTTCATTTAAGGCTCTGTACATATCATCTTCAATTCTCTTAACTTCAATTAAACTGCAGCCCATTCTGTCTTCGTATATGGCATAATCACTTTTATAACTGCTCTTCAGCATACTTTTGGCAAAAAAAGCCCTGTCAATGGCCAACCTTATGTCCAAATCCTCATTATTTATAAAATATATTCCTGTTTTAACCGCCGGATTAATTTTATGTCTGCCCCAGATTTTCATGCTTTCTATTTCTCCCGAAATGCAACACGCTCTGTCAACCAATTCATCTTTATTTCTATATTCAAATAAAACAAAAAAATTATCCCCTTCAGCTTTTCCGATTATTTCATCTGTGAGATTCCTTCTTAAAGTTTTACCTATCTGCTGAAGTATTTCGTCTCCGGCTTTATATCCGACACTGTTGTTAATGATGGTGAATTTATTGATGTCGTAATGAACCAGTGCATAACTTTTATACGGGCTGCTGTTTACAACCAGCTCCGCATCTTTTATGAACTTGAACTTACCGCTCACATTGAACATTAAATCAATCTCTTCCGAATTTTTAATCCTGTTTAATTTACGAATATATTTTTTAATTAATTCAGATTCTTTTTTTACAATAATACAAAATCCGATTACAATTGCCTCAATTGCAAAATTAGATAAGATTAACACTTTTTCCCTTAGTGTAATTTCACCTCTGCCAATTATCATTAATGTGCTGAGCAATACAGCTGCTGAGCATGCTAAGGCAATTAAAATGAAACAATTTACAAATGGCCATAGTTTTGAAGCGTCCTTCTTATCAATAATTTTATTCACCTCCGGAAAATCAACGCTGCTGTTTCATCTAATATAATCAACTCGCTGTGCCAAAAGTTTAATTATTTATTGAATATTTATCAGGCTTCTGAAAGATTATCCTTTTGCTCTTTCAGTTTTATTCCTTCAATAAGGCTTTTCAGCAACTGAGCCTGGCTGCTTAATTCTTCACTTGCCGCCGCACTTTCTTCGGACGTCGCAGAGTTTGTCTGTACCACTGCTGATATTTGATCGACACCTGCAGTAACCTGTGCCGCCGATGCAGACTGCTGTTCCGTTGCCCTTGCTATTTCTTCAATCATAGCAACAGACATGCTTGTCTTCTCAACAATCATCTCAAGAGACTCTTTTGTTCTGGATGCGATCGATGTTCCCTTGTCCACGGCTTTTAATGAATCTTCGATAAGTGCTGTTGTATTTTTAGCCGCTTCCGCACTTTTTGAAGCAAGATTTCTCACTTCATCCGCAACAACCGCAAATCCTTTACCTGCCGAACCTGCTCTTGCCGCTTCCACTGCTGCGTTAAGCGCAAGAATATTTGTCTGGAATGCAATATCATCAATTGCTTTAATTATCTTGGCTATTTCCTGTGAAGTATTATTAATTTCGGCAATCGCTCCGTTCATTTCTATAACCTGTTTATTTCCTTCTTCAACCGCTTTGCCTGCCTCTAAAGATACATTCTTTGCCTGCTCTGCATTTTTGGCATTTTTGCCTGTCTGCTCTGATATTTCATTTCTTGTTGCAGCCAGTTCTTCAACCGAGCTTGCCTGTTCCGTAGCTCCCTGCGAAAGAACCTGCGCACCAGATGCAACCTGTTCAGAACCGCTGGCTATCTGCTCTGCACTTTCGCCGATTTGACATATTATATAATTATTGTGTTCGTTTAATTTAGTGATTGATTCTTTAATAGGACTTAAGTCACCTAAGTAATCCATTGTAACCGTAGTTGTCAGGTCTTCCTCTGCCATGGCACCTAAGTGATACGATATGTCGCTGATAGCTGCTTTCAGCATATTGACCGTCTTTACCAAAGATTCAAGAAGCACTTTGGTTTCATCATTGCTATTAAATTCTGGAATCTCGGAATGAAAGTCTCCGTCAGACAGTTTTTTAAGCCTGTCGGCACATGCTGTTATTGGATCGGCGATTTTCTTTGATATGGAGGTTCCAACAAACACTGCCGCAATAATAACTAAGAAAATCAATACGATTGTAAAGACAATACTGAAAGCAGTATTTTGCATGTAGTTAGCCAGAGCCGTATTTATTAAGATTCCCCATCCGTCAGTTCCATCAATTGGAGCATAAGCAAGAAGTTTCGTGCTGCCATTCATTTTGTAGCTGCCGAAATTTATTTCTCCGCTTTTCATTTTTGCTTCAATATTTGCCAGCCTTTTATAACTGCTGTCGGTCTGTACCACATTCTGCACATTTTCCCTTTTCAGAACCCTTTCATACTCAGGGTGTGCTATTGTATTTCCTTCCTTGTCGATTATGAATCCCAAACCGCCCTCGCCTACCTCCACACTTGAAACAAAATCAGACATCACCTTGCCGTCAACTTCAAGTACTATGACACCTTCGGTGGTAGTATTGTATTCTCCGTCCGTCCAAAGCGGTGCCGACACTATAAAATACATATCGCCGTTTTCTTTGAAATATGGGTTCGAAATAAATGTATCTCCTGCAATGGATGATTTATAATAATCTTCCGCAGAAATATTTATATTTTCTTTACTGACGGTAGTTAGCGCATTTCCTGCTTTGTCTGCCTTATAAGCGTCTAAAAATCCATATTTGTCTATTTTAAGCTGAAAGAACTTCGCAATTTCCTCCGCGGTAACCCCTTCCTCTGTAAATTTAGTAAGCTGCCCCATATCAGAGGCCACCGTTTCAATTTCGCTGAGCTGGCTTGAAATAGTACCGGAAGCCACATCCGTAACGCTTGTTAATGTTTTCTCCAATGTACTCACAACTGTTTTATAATTTAAATATGATGTTATGCATCCTAACACAACCATTGATACTAATGCCGTTAAAGCAATGCTTAACAAAATTTTATTCTTAATCTTTTTTATCTTTTTAATTTTTTTACTTACCCTTTCTTTCTTGTTTCTTTTAATCAATTTCATATTATCACCCCGTAAAATAAAGGTGCAGCTTTCACTGCACCCCTCTTATTATTAAGTTACTTATGCTGATTATTAATTATTGTAATAACTGTAATACACCTTGTGGCTGTTGGTTAGCCTGAGCAAGCATAGCCTGTGCAGCCTGAGTAAGAATGTTGTTCTTAGTGTATTGCATCATCTCTTTAGCCATGTCAACGTCTCTGATACGTGATTCAGCAGCTGTTAAGTTTTCGTTAGTTACGCCTAAGTTGTTAACTGTGTGTTCCAGTCTGTTCTGTAAAGCACCAAGGTCAGCTCTTGTGCCAGAAACTCTGTTGATAGCAGCGTCGATTTCAGCGATTGCTGAATTAGCATCTGTTTGTGAAGATACGCTGATATCATCAACTCCAAGTCCTTTTGAACTCATGTCTCCAACTGCCAGTGATACTCTCTGGTCTTTTGTACCATTTGCTCCGATTTGGAATGTTAAGGATCTGTCACCGCCTGTTGCAACTGCATATTCAGTAGCTGCCGCAGGATCCGTAGCTGCGAATTTATCATCAATTGTTACAGTTAAAGTTACTCCTTCCCATGCATCCTTAAGGGCTTTTTGATCTGGATCTGTTACATCCAATTTTGAAGTATCTGCTTTTAAAGTATATGTTCCACTTGCTGAACCTGTTACTTTTGTGAAAGTTATATCAGTTGGAGCAGCAATATCAATTTTACCATCTGAAGTAACTGTTACACCTATAGTAGTAGCGTCAGCTAAATTTCCGCCAGCTATTGAAAGGCTCCTGATATTATCGTCAGCAGCATCACCTGTAACCTTATATCCATCAATTGAACCATCCAACAAGTTGATTTTATTGAAGTGAGTAGATGAAGAAATTCTGTCTATTTCTGACTTCAATGCATCCACTTCTTTATTTAAGTTTGTTCTGTCAACATCATTCTGATATGTACCGTTTGCTGATTGAACTGCTATTTCTCTCATTCTTTGAAGAATAGCGTGTGTTTCATTCAAACCGCCTTCAGCAGTCTGGATTAAAGAAATACCGTCATTGGCATTTTGCTGAGCTTGTTCAAGTCCTCTTATCTGGCCTCTCATTTTTTCTGAAATGGCCAATCCTGCAGCGTCATCACCTGCTCTGTTGATTCTGTAACCTGAAGATAATTTTTCCAGGTTCTTTCCTGTGTTAGAATTGTTTGTTCCTAATTGTCTCAAGGAATTTAATGCGTTAATATTGTGTTGAATTCTCATTTTTTACCTCCGTGTAATTTTATCGGGATCCTTCCCTTTGTTTGGTATAATATTTTCAGCACCGGGCCCTAATGCTAAAAATAATTATCACTCTCACATTATATTTATCGTATGATTAGCAAATTAGTTTAGTTATTTTTTAAAATTTCTGAAATTATAAAATAAAGATGCAACTTTCACTGCACCCCTATTATTAAGTTACTTATGCTGATTATTGTAATAACTGTAATA
>DMJQ01000033.1 GCA_003457065.1 Clostridiales bacterium | reverse complement strand
TGGTATCTAAAAAGATATCCAGCGGCGGTAGAAGATGCAACAAATAAAATATATACTCAAGTAGAAAATCTAAAAGAGGCTATAAAGTTAGTAGATAAAGACTTGATAAGAACTTGGGTAAAAGATTTGGTAATTGATAAAACATATAATGGATTATATGTTCAAAAAGCTATTCTTGCTTCACTTGCAGAAAAAACAAGCCAAAAATACAGATTAGCAAATCCTCAAGAAGAATCAAAGGGCATAGATGGATTTGTTGGGCAAACAGCTTATTCCATTAAGCCAGATACATATAAAACAATGAAAAGATTATCAGAAACTATTGATGTTAAAATAATATACTATACTAAAACAAAAACAGGATTGACAGTAGAAGTTCAAGAATAAACAAAAGAGGACAGGGAGTGAGACTGTATAAAGTTTCGTGNNATATCCTCCCTTTTGTGGCTATTATTACCATTTGCACGTAATTTGTTACACTCCCCAGGGAATAGGATATAAACCACTCCCTATAAAATTATATATAGGTAAATGCTACGAAATCTTTTTCAAGTATTTTATCTCCGAGTTTTTTTATTTCAAGATTGGTTTCTTGACGAGTTTTAACTAAAAAATTATGATTTACATTAGTGTAACATTTTTCCACTTTATCTTCTGGTAAACTTTTAATAAATGCATAATGTGATTGCAGTCTGTTTTCAATGAAGCTATTAATGGTATTTATAGAAATATTTTTAACTTTATTTTGAGCTTCTGTAGCAATTTGTTTGTCTATTTCGAAACCAATACTATTTCGCTCTGAGGCAATACAAGCTAAATTAGTTGTTCCGAATCCACAAAAAGGATCTAAAACAGTATCACCCTTAACAGAAAACATATTAACTAACCTGTAAGGAATTTCAAATGGGAATGAAGCATTCCTTTCACGAGAATCAATTTTTTTATTTATGAATTGGGATGTGCCTTTAATATCCCATAAATCAGAAAACCATATATTTCGCTCTTCCCAAAAGTATGCACTTTTTTGTCGGTTAAGCTTATCATTATTTTTGAAAATTCTTTTTCCACCTTTTCTGAAAATCAATATATATTCGTGTTCATATGTTACATAAGCACCTGCAGGGTACATTCCTGAGCCCATAAATTTATTGGGAGAATTTGATTGCTTTCGCCATAAAATATCAGGCAAAACACTATATCCAAGATTAAAAAAGAAATCAATTATCTTGGAATGATTTGAAAACAATTGAAAAGTTTCATCAAAAGTTCGAGTTGCATCACCTATATTTATACAGATAAAACCATTGTCACCTAATACTCTATCACATTCACGCCAAGTATCATTAAGAATATTGTGCATCTTTTCATAAGCTTTTAGATATTTTTTTTTTGCAAAATCAAATTCAATTTCATTATTTTGACTAAAAAACATATTATCCCACATATCAATCATAGGATATGGCGGAGAGGTAACTATTAAATTAACAGATTTATCTTTAATTGTAGACATATTTCTACTGTCCATATTTATAATTTTATGCATTGTATATTCTCTCATTATTTTATCATTTCTCCATTTGAAAGTAGAAAGTATTGTTCATATTTTACATTTAATACATTAGCAATCTGTATCATTTCTTTTTGAGATATAGTATTCCTTTTTAACTTTGAATTAAAATTTTGGGGTGTCTGACCGATTCTTCGTGCTAATTCAGATAAACTTATATTAGAGCGCACGCATAACACTTTTATTTGTTCTGAGGATGTCATGATTTCCAACCTTTCATAAACTATTTTTATTAAAGTATAAACTAAATAATTGATGATGTCAAGAAAAAAACTGATAATTATATATTTGCATTTATGCAGTGCTATGTTATACTCACTTATAAATCGAAAGGAGAATTACTATGCCGATAGCAAAAAAAGAATTTATTTTAAATTATGCCACAAATAGATGGCAATTGAATTTTAAAAGAAATGTAGGAACTACATCAGATTCTATACGTTTATGTAATCCGAGTAGCATTGATGAATGGAGTGATTATTATTATTCTAATAGAAGAAATTATAATCATATAGATCAGCTGGTTTACAACTTTATAAACATATTTCTTGCGATTTGCCAAATAAGCGAAGATTTCATCCAGACTTAATTGGATCAATTAATGAAGATGATTGTAAACGATATTTACATAAACTTGTTATAGATAGAGTATTCAATGGATATATGAAGGAGCATGGAAATATATGAGAGCATCGCTTATTATTTCAGGAGTTGAATTTTATGATGCTCCAAGTGAAATAGAAGGCTCACCATATTGGATCGATTTATGGGAGAAGTTAACGGCTATAAAATTGGGCTACAAGTAAAGCTTGCAACTTATACTCTCACGCTTTATTCTTGGGCTGAAAGCCCTGCGAACTTTTACCAGGTATCCGTCTGAGTACGGAGACACTTATTCCAAGCTTCACACATAGAATTTTAAGCTGTTCAGATACTGACATATCACCACTCCCTTCGATATTCTCATTATAAACGAATATATTTAATAAGATAAAGAAAGGATAAGGTAGTATTTACTAATGTTACAGAACAAGGTACCAAGAAAGAATTGAAAGTTTCAATAAAACAGCTGAAGACAGAAAATTCAATTGAAGGCACTTCATAAGCAAAGAAGGAACGTGCTATAAAATAGAAAATTGACATAATATTGACATAGTCGGATTCATCGTATATAATCAAGTATCGTTATATTTTAAAAGATATAACGATGCGATATTAATTACGATAAGGGAGGTTTAGTATGGAGGTAAGAGAAAACGGTATTTTAAGAGATACTATTAATTATGTTAAAGAGATATTAGGCAATCGGCTTGATGAAATAACCGTAGTAAGAGCTGCATTCGGTTTATTTTTTTCAGGAGTTAAGCTTAGCACTGGACAAGGCGGGCTATGTTTTACACCGATTAAAGAAATTCCGGAAGCTGTTTGTTGTCCAAGTTCAGCCAGGGCAATGCCTCTATCGGGCAGACTAAAGAAAAGAAAGGCAACAGAATATCTTGACGATATTTTCAGCGGCAATGTCTTGAAAAAAACATTAGGCATAGCAACTCTTAATGCTTTGAGTACATTATGCTGGAAGGAGTATTGTAAAGATGGTTTAGTAACGAAAAAAGGTCAGGAATTCGAATTGCTGAAGTCTGCTGACGCATTTGATGAATTAGAGCTCATACAAGGGGAAAAAACCGTAGTAATTGGGGCGCTGGTTCCGATGTTAAAACGTCTTATAAAAGAAAAACAGGATTTCACTATTTTGGAGATGGATTCTCGTACATTAAAAGGTGCAGAGTTAGAGCATTATGCACCTGCTGCGGAAGCAAATAAATATGTACCGCATGCAGACTTGTTGGTTATCACGGGAACAACTATTATCAATGATACTTTAGAAGAGCTTCTTAAAATGGCGAAGCCGGGAGCGCGTATTTTAGTGACAGGACCTACTGCCAGTATGCTGCCGGATGCTTTTTTTGAAAGGGGCGTTACAATGTTGGGTGGTATTATCGTTACGAAACCGGATGAGGTGTTGGACATTATTAGTGAGGCAGGTTCAGGATATCACTTTTTTGGGAAATCCGCAGAACGATTAGTTATAAAAATAAAGGGTAAGCATAATGCTTAAAAATCGAAATGAAAATTATTTCAAGTTAAAAATGGTGGTGCTGGGAATTCTAATGGTGGTTGCTTTTTTTATATCATTTTTAGTGGGCCGCTATTCGATTTCGATTAGAGTAGTGTGGGATATAATCCGCTCCAGATTTACACAGGTAACTCCTTATTGGGAGCCGGTATTGGAAACGGTAGTATTACAAGTCAGACTCCCGCGCATTATACTTGCACTGTTAATAGGTGGGGCGCTTTCAATTTCAGGTGCATCATATCAAACTCTTTTTAAAAATCCAATGGTTTCTCCGGACATATTGGGGGTATCGGCAGGTGCCGGCTTTGGAGCCGCACTTGCTATGGTAAATGATGCATCATGGTGGCAGATTCAGTTATCTGCTTTGATCTTTGGAACTATAGCGGTTACAGTTGCTTATTTAATAGGTAATATTTTTGGAGGTCAAAGTACCACTATATTGGTTTTAGCCGGCATAGTAGTATCCAGTTTTTTTCAGTCTTTACTTGCCATAATCAAGACACTGGCTGATACGGATAACCAACTGCCTTCCATAACGTTCTGGCTTATGGGAAGCTTGGGTAAAGGTTCTAATTCGGATGTGCTGATGATGCTGCCTGCGGTTATATGCTCATTATTATTATTGTTTATTTTCAGATATTCAATTGATGCGCTTTCGTCCGGTGAAGATGAGGCTACAACAATGGGAGTTAATGTTCCGCTGGTAAAGTTCGTAGTGATTTTGTCTTCTACAATGATTACGGTTGTTTCAGTAAGCATATGCGGCATCATCGGTTGGGTTGGAATGGTAGTCCCTCATATTGCACGACTGGTTGTTGGCTCTGTCTATTCTAAACTTTCGGTTTCTTCATTTATGATCGGAGGGGTGTTTCTTTTAATTATAGATAATATCATAAGGGGGATTGAAGGAGTCGAGCTGCCCTTGGGGGTATTGACAGCATTGGTGGGTACTCCGGTTTTTGTATTATTGTTATCAAGAGCCAGAAAGGTGTGGTCATAGTGCTAAGTGTGGAAAATATAAGTTTTTTTTATAAACCGAATTACAATATTCTTAAGGATATTTCTTTTAATTTAGCAGAAAAAGATATTATGTGCATTCTTGGTCCTAATGGTACCGGAAAAACTACGCTTTTAAGATGCTTGTTAGGTCTTAATCAAATAAAATCAGGCAGGATAACAATAGATGGTAAGGATCTGTCTCGCGTGACGGCAAAACAGCGTGCAAAAATGATAGCATATGTACCGCAGTCTACTACAATGACCTTTTCATACGAAGCGCGAGCAGTAGTTTTAATGGGGCGTATCGCTCATTTATCTTTGGGCAGAACGCATACAAAATCAGATAGATTAATTGCTGAAGAATCTATGGAAAAGTTAGGAATCAGACATTTGGGCAAATGCTTGTTTCAGCAATTGAGCGGCGGGGAAAGACAGATGGTTCTTGTGGCAAGAGCCCTGGCACAACAGTCAAATATTTTGGTAAGGGACGAGCCGACGGCAAATCTTGACTTCAGTAACCAGATTAAAATACTTAAAGTAATCAATAACTTGTCTAAACAAGGTTATGCAATACTTATGACTTCGCATTTTCCTGATCATTCATTTTTAGCTTGCAACAAAGCTATGTTAATGCGTGATGGAATAATTACATATCAGGGCAATCCGGAAGATGTAGTTACTACTTCAAGTCTGACCCAACTTTATGGTACGCCGGTTTGTGTTACAAATGCTAAAATTAATCTTAAGGGAGATATGACAAAAGTATGTGTCCCTTTAATAGAATAATTAAATATTTATAAGCTTAAAATTGGAGGTATTATTATGAAAAAAATTTCTTTAAACAAGATGTTACCGTTATTTATTTGTATTTCGTTATTATTGACAGCATGCAGTACGGCTAATGATGAAAAAGCCAGCTCTGACGAGGTGAATGTTCCTGTAAATAGCGTGGATGACAATGCTGAAAAACCAGCAGAACCGACTGAACGTGTTGTAACAGATATGGCAGGCCGTACAGTAGCTATACCTGATGAAATCAACAGCATAGCTACATTTGGCGCAAACGGTGTGTTAAATGCATTTGTTGAGCTGATGGGTGAAGGTTCAAAGATTTGTCATGACATGTCACCAAGCTTTACTAAAACAGATAAATGGAAATATCAATATGTATTTGCACCGCAAATGAAGGGTGCTCCGGTATTTGAAGATGCTAACAGAGAAGTTATAATTGAAACGGTTTTACAGAATAAACCGGATGTCTGCTTCACGATGACGAAAGATACGGCTGAATATCTTGAACAAAATGGTTTGACTGTCGTATTTCTTTCCTGGTCTGACCTTGATGATGTAAAAAAGGCAGTAAATCTTATGGGAGAGGTTTTGAACAAAAAGGATATCGCTGCTGACTATATTGAATACTTTGACAAGATGGTTGCGCAAGCCGAAAAACTGACAGAAAATATAGGAGACAAGCAAAAAAAGGTTTTATATGGTAATGTCATCGAACTATCTCAGCCTCATAGAATTGCAGAGTGGTGGATTACCCGTGCCGGAGGAAAGAGTGTTACTGACAACGGCAGAACTGAGGAAACATTTAAATATACATTAGAGGATTTATTGCAATGGAATCCTGATGTTATGGTAGTTACCGCAAAAAAACAAATCAAGGAAATAAAAGAAGACAGCAGATTAAGTGAAATTAACGCAGTTAAAAACAATGAAATTTACTATATTCCAACGGTGGCACATGTATGGGGAAACCGTACAGTAGAGCAGCCTTTAACTATTTATTGGACGATGAATAAGCTTTATCCGGAGATAGTTACAGATGAAATGCTGGCAAAAGAAATAAAATATTTTTACAGTCATTTTTTCCTATATGAGTTAAGTGATGATCAGGTTGAAGAGATTATGAAATAGTTAATTGAAAACCAGATACGAATACATATGGTTTTAATGTCTCAACATTTTAAATGTAGAAATAATATTGATGAAGGAAGACACCTTCTTATGTTATTGATAACAGAAATGGTTTAAAAGTAGAGTCATTAATGGCTATAACAATTATACTGGGAGGTCGTGAAATGTATTTAGACAATAGGACATTTATAACAAGAGAAGAAGCCATAAATAAGCTCATACAGCTATGGAAACCTCAAAGTAAGACAGAGTCGGTTCCGCTCAGAGAAGCTCTGAACCGGGTATGTGCCGCAGATATGCACTCAAAAAACACACTGCCTGTTTGCCGCAGTTCAAAACTTGACGGTATCGCAGTACGCTTTTCAGATTTTGAAAATGGTATGCCGGATACTTCGGGTTGGGAAAAAGGAACAGATTATGTGACAGCTGATACAGGTGATGACTTTGACGATAATTTTGACACTGTAATAGCGGTAGAGTCAGTGCGCTTTGATGAAGACGGGGGGGTGACTTTAAAACCCGGTAAGCCCGTAACAAAAGGACAAAACATCAAAGGGTGCGGTGAAAACATACGTGAAGGAGAATTGATTGTGAAATCCGGAACCAGGTTGAATCCAATACATCTTTGTCTTATGGCCACAGGAGGAATAGACGAAGTAGAAGTGGAAAAACGTCCGATCGCAGCTTACATACCAACAGGAGATGAATTGATACAATTAGGCGAAAAGCCGTTAAGAGGTCAAAATATAGAAAGCAACAGCCTAATGATAGAAGGACTTCTAAAAGAGTGGGGAGGAAAGTATATCTCTTATCCGATCATTAAAGACAATAAAAATGATATCGAAGGTACATTGGTTGATGCGTTAAATAAAGCTGATATAGTTTTAATTAACGGAGGCTCTTCAAAGGGGAGCGAAGATTATGTCAGCAAGCTTCTGCAAAAAAAAGCCAGCTTCTTACAGCATGGTATAAGAGCCATTCCGGGTATACCGGTATCTGTTTCGATTGTTGAAGGTAAGCCTGTAATCAATCTTCCGGGACCTTCGCTGGCTGCATTTTATGCCATGGACTGGTGTGTGCAGGCACTTGTATATCATCAACTCAGACTTAAGATGCCTGTCAGACAAAGTGTAAAAGCTGTTTTGCAGGCAGATATAAACAAGCCGGTGCAGCATGATTTTTATGTGAGATTAAAGCTTGTTAAAGCAGGTGAAAAATATGAAGCAAATGTACTGAAATTTGGTGACAGGTTTGCTGAACTTATATCGGATTGCAATGCAATAATGGTAGTCCCTATCGGTATAACCGGATATAAAAAAGGACAAGTAGTAGAAGCCCAATTACTTTACGGAGAATCGGTAATACCTGTTAAAGATGATAAGGATGATAAAGAAGTAAATCGTTTGAAGAGAAATAAGATAAAAGTCGTACGCGGGCGAATTAAAACAAAATAAAAATGACATGATTATTAAAATGGATAGATTAAAGAAATAATCTTAACTGATATTGTGTACAAAAGTTAAGTGATAGTAGTATTAAAAGCCTCTGAATTCAGCAAAACAAAGAGTTTCAGAGGCTTAACTTTTTTGAATTATAAAATAAATGAAAGAATTCCTTTGTTGTAATATATTTAATGTATTGGTCCTCATTTACATATAATGGTGTAAATGTTATGATGTAATATAAATTAAATCACAAGTCCAATGCTGTAAAAAAATTCACATCATAAGTATTTTCTTTGAAAAGGTTTACATGATGTACTGTGTGGCAGTAAATCATAATGTGTTTCTAAATACACTCCGGTTGCCTGCCTTCCGGCATCTTCTACTATGAACCTTTTCGATAGTTATATATTTTAGGACATGAATTATATTTACAAAAATATATAAAGGGGATTACTAATATGGGTTCGTCATGTTTATCACCAAAAGAAACATCAGATACCCTGATACAGTCATCAATCAAGAAGGCATCACATACAACCGTTAAAAGGATGCTGTTAAGTTTTATGGCAGGTGCATATATAGCACTGGGAGGACAGGGATTTTTAGTTGCATACGAAAGTCCATTTATAAGAGCTGCAGTATTTCCGGTTGGCCTGATGCTTATTGTTCTGGCGGGAGGAGAGCTGTTTACCGGAAATTGTTTAATGACATTTGGGTTGATTCAAAAAGAGATAACATTAAAAAGTTATGTAAAAGTATTAGTGCAGGTTTTTTGCGGGAATTTGTTGGGGGCATTAGCTGTGGCTGCATTGCTGTATTTCGGAGGAGCATATAATAATCCTGTACTGGCGGAAACAGTTGTAAATGTTGCTAAAGCAAAGATTTCACTGTCGTTTGTGCAGGTGTTAAGCAAAGGAATCTTATGTAATATACTTGTTTCTTTGGGAGTCTGGGTTTCAACTACGGCAAAAGATGCAACCGGGAAAATGCTGGGGTGTTGGTTCCCTGTAATGCTGTTTGTTTTTTGCGGATACGAGCATGTGGTGGCTAACATGTTTTTTTTGCCAATGGGAGCCATTCTCGACTCATCTGTCACATTGACACAGATAGTTGGTAATCTGATACCGTCAGCAATAGGAAACTATATTGGCGGAGGAATTATTGTCCCTGTTATTTATCATCAAGTATATTATAGATGAATGCGGTTCTGGCAAAGCATGTTTTAAAAGCCTGCAAGCTTTTAAAGACAGCCGTCTCGTTCATGTTTTTACTATGGATTTCCTTTAATATATATCAGAGGAGATGATTTTATGTCATTTGAAAAAATATTTGAAGACATTAACTTTAACTTTCAGACGAATCGTGTATTGTCCTTTGGAGATGTGGCTTTTAAGAGGGAAGAAATATACGAAGCTGCAGAAAAAAAACATGATTTCGGCTCGTGGTACACAGAATGGCGGAATATTGCAGAAACCGCCGAAAAAGACGGATACCTGCCGTGCCTGGCAATTGGCGAAAATCCTTTGAATAAGACGGTGCTGATTCACGGAGGATATGATTCTTTCATTGAGGAATTTTATATTGTATCTGAATGGCTTGCGAAGTCCGGATACAATGTTATTTTATTTGAAGTTGAGGGAAAGGGCGGAATTCTCAGACAGGGCATGAAATTTAATGAGAAATGGGAAAATTCTGTGGGAGTTGTATTAGATTATTTTAAGCTTGATAAAGAAACATTGATCGGAATTTCCTGGGGAGGCTATTTTGCTTTAAGGGCGGCGGATTACATATGTAATTATGTTAAATTAAAAAAATGATATAGTTATGGATAGCTTTGGCTAATCATCACTTTTATATTGTCTTAGAAAGAAATGAATTAATGTCGCAGATGGCGGCAACCACTTTATAACTTTCAGAAATTTTTTCCTCTTGTTTTTGAGCGATTATTACGAAAGCAAAACAAGGCTAATGTATACATAAATGAACGTTATGTGCTAATAATATTTTTGCACTGTTATGTTTTAAGGAATATAACGGTTGACTGCATTGAAAATTTAATATAAAATGATGGAAGAAAATATGCAGATGAGGACGAAGTCAAATGAGTTTATCAGTTTCAATAAAGAAAAGGTTTAAAGGATTTTATTTGGATGTGGACTTTGAAACCGGCGGAGAATATGTCGGAATTTTAGGAGCATCGGGAAGCGGAAAGAGCATGACGCTAAAGTGCATCGCCGGTGTGGAAACTCCCGATGAAGGCCGGATAGTGCTAAATGGCAGGGTATTATTTGATTCTGAAAAGAAAATAAATGTCAGGCCGCAGAGCAGAAAAATAGGCTACATGTTTCAAAACTATGCGCTGTTTCCCAATATGACAGTTGAGGAAAACATAGGCGCAGGATTGAAGCTGCAGAAAGATGAGAAGAAGGAAAAGATAAGCCAGCTTGTGAAGACATTTCATTTAGACGGCATGGAGCACAAATATCCTTCGCAGCTTTCCGGAGGTCAGCAGCAAAGAGTTGCACTGGCGAGGATTTTTGCGTATGAGCCGGATGTCCTTTTGCTGGACGAGCCATTTTCGGCATTGGATTCACATCTGAAAGAAAAGCTTCAAACTGAAATTTTTGAGTTCCTGCGGCTTTATCACGGTGACGTTCTGATGGTTACTCACAGCAGGGACGAGGTGTACAGGTTTTGTAAAAACCTCGTTATTATTGACAGAGGAAAATCAATTCTTTTAGGCGATACAAAAGAAATATTTACACATCCTGAAGTTTTGCCTGCAGCCAGGCTTACAGGATGCAAAAACATTTCAAGATGCCGTGTTTTATCTTCTCACAGCATCTATGCCGACGACTGGGGAATTACATTTGAGACGGAAAAAAAGGTGCCTGAAGATACCAATTATGTCGGTATACGCACCCGCATGTTCAGACTTGCAGACAGTGAAGAAAAAGATGCGGTGGCCTTCAAAATTAACAAAGTAGTCGAAGAAATATTTGAATACACAGTAATAGCAGAAGCAGAAAATCAAAAAGAACAAAATAATTCTGAATCTGATAAATCCGAAATATGGTTTAAAATAAAAAAAGAAGAATGGGACAACAGAAATAACAAGGAAAAATTATATATAAAAATTCCTGAAGACGCGATTTTAATGTTAAGGGGATAAAGCTGTAATATTGTCCGTAATTATATATACTCGTCGAAAAGCTGCGCAAACAGACTATTAGAAAGAGTATTTATTTCATATTCAAATTCTTCATATGTTTTTAGAAATTGGGTGCATTCGGGGGTAAGTGTCGAACCGCCGCCTCCGGTACCTCCGATTTTCCTGTCAAGCAATTTAAACCCAAGGTTTTTTTCAGCGCCTTTAATCATTTTTGATGCTTTGGAATAAGATAAATTCATGTTTTTAGCAGCCGCATTCAATGATTCGTGTTTTTCGGTAAGTTTTAAAAGGGATAAAACGCCCGGACCAAAAAAAATCTTATCCTTAGCTAATCGTATTTGTAAGGTGCAGTGCAAATCTTCCATTATAAGCCTCCTTGTTTTTATACTATATATTTTATCAAAAATAAAACAAATTGCAATTATTAATAAATAATAGTTGATTTTTTGCCTTTATTTATATGTTTTGCCATATCCATTATATTACAAAATGTATGGACAAAAAGACAATTGTCCGCTATAATGATACTTAGGCGACATATGCCTGTGTAAAAATAATTACTAAATAATTAAATAATTTTTTTTAGGAGGTTTTTATATAATGAGTAAACCAGTATTGTCAGCACATTTTGAATCAAGGATGCCATCAGACGTAAGGCTGGCACAGATGAAATATGCGGAGCGTAAGGTTAAACCTGATGCTGTAATAAACGTAGGTATAGGAAATGTTTCACTTCCGACAAATCCTGCGATGATGAAAAGAATGTTTAACTTAAATGCACCTGAAAGCCCATTCTCAAAAGGAGTGGTAAGATACACGGCTACAGGCGGGTTTGACGAGACACAGGAGGCTTTTAAAAATATTCTTAAATGCCAGGGATTTGACACGAGCAAGTTAATGGTAACGGTAACAGACGGCGGATCAACCGGTATGGAATTGCTGCTGCTTGGAGTTTGCGGGCCTGCAGGTTCAGATGAGAAACCTCTCATGATGATAGATCCGGCATATACAAATTATATTTCTTTTGCTGAAAGAATAGGCAGAAAGACTGTAACAGTAAAACGTAGTCTTAGTGAAAACGGTAAATTCAGTCTTCCGGAGCTTGACGAAATTGAAGAAACCATAAAGAAAAACAACCCCGGAGCACTTCTTATTATTCCTTATGACAATCCTACAGGACAGCTTTACGACAAAGAAACTCTTAAAGGACTTGCAGAACTTTGCGTTAAATATAATATCTGGATGGTAAGTGATGAAGCTTATCGTGAATTATATTATGTTGAAGGCAGTGAGCTGGTAAGTATCTGGGGAATTACAGACAAAGATGTACCAGGAATCGAAGGCAGAAGAATAAGTATTGAAACAGCATCAAAAGTATGGAATGCATGCGGTTTGAGAATAGGTGCACTGATTACTGACAACCCTGAATTTAATAATCGTGCAACAGCTGAATATACTGCAAACCTTTGTGCTAATGCGATAGGCCAGTACATATTCGGTGCATTGGCTCATGAAAGCAAGGAGCAAATTTCAGACTGGTGCAAAGGTCTTCGTGAATACTATAAANNCTATAAAGATTTAATATTTAAAGTATACAATGGTTTGAAAAAAGAAGAACCAGGTCTGATAGTATCAAGCCCGGATGCATCAATTTATACAGTTATTGATGTAAGAAATGTTGTAAAACCAGGATTCGATGCAATTGATTTCGTATTGTACTGTGCAGGCGAAGGAGCTGTTGATTATAAAGGTGTGAATACAACATTGCTTGTAGCGCCTCTTAAAGGATTCTATGATATTCCTGAAGGACAAGACAATCCAGGAAGTACTCAGTTCCGTATCTCATATGTTGAAACTCCTGAAAACATGTTAAAGGTTCCTGAATTATTTGTTAAACTTTTAAGACAGTATGAAGCAAGTCGTTAACATGAATTAAATTATATAAAATATAAACCCTCTGAATCAAAGCTCAGAGGGCTTTTTTTCTGTTGAGACATAATTTTTAGCAAATAACATCAATCAATTCATCAAAACTTATGTTGTGGAAAGTGTGTTCCTTCTGCTGTTTTTCCAATTCCGCTTTTACGCTTTCCCTGTTATACTCGCAGCCGGTTAAAGCATCGCAGAGTTTTGATACATCAACATTGCCGAAGAAATCACCGTAAAGGCTGCAGCTTTCGATGATTCCTTTGTTGACATCCAGTTTGAACTCGACTTTTCCGCCATCAAACCTTCCTGTCTTTGTAATGTTAAACTTAGGTGATTTGCCGTAATTCCACTGCCAGCTTTCAAATTTTTCTTTTGCAATTTCATTTATCCTTTTAATATCTTCATCCGTCAGTCTGTATTCATTGTCAGAACCGTTCATGATGCTTTTTACCATCAATTCTCTGAACAATAAAGTATCGACGGGTTCGGGCAGGTGGTCNNTCGTCGGAAATGTTTGTTACTCTTTCTCTCACGGACTTAATTCCCTTGGATATGATCTTGTAATCATCAACTGTGAGGCACCTTACCATTTGCTCCAGGTCGGTGTCAAACAGCAGGGAGCCGTGGTGCAGCGTGTACCCATTGCTCATGCACTGGGCATTTCCCGAGAATTTTTTGTTTTCTATGACAAGATCGTTTCTGCTGTTAAATTCAGCGGCAACTCCAAGTTTTTTCAAAGAGCCGATGATGGGCTCAATATATTTGTTGAAATCTATCTGTCCGGCCTTTCCTCTGGTTAT
Source organism: Clostridiales bacterium (assembly GCA_003457065.1). GTDB lineage: Bacteria > Bacillota > Clostridia > Tissierellales > Sedimentibacteraceae > Sedimentibacter. The sequence continues at coordinate 598 of DMJQ01000033.1, read as the reverse complement.
AAAGCTGAATTCCCAGCCGCCCATGTCCGTGTAAATTGTTCCGCCGCCTGTAATCCTGCGGACAACATTTATGTTGTTTTCTCGTATATAATTTTCGCTGATTTCTTCAAGAGTGTTCTGATATCGTCCGATCATTACAGTTGGCTGTGTTCTCCAAAAAATGAATATCTGATTATCAGGAAGATTTTTTTCATGGATGAGATAATACTCCAGTGCGAAATTATAATATGGGTTGGTTGAGTTGTTTTCTATGTATATCATTACTGCACCTTCCCGGGATTCAATGCTTCTTCTGCCTTATAAGAGCTTCTCACAAGAGGACTGCTGGCAATGTACCTGAATCCTTTTTTCTGACCGGCTCTTTTATACTCCTCGAATTTTTCGGGAGTTACATATTCCTTCATTTCTATGTGCTTTTCCGACGGGCGCAGATATTGTCCGACTGTAAATATGTCGCATTTTACTTTCAGACTGTCATCCATTACTTCATAAACCTGCTCGTCGGTTTCACCGAGACCTACCATTATGCCCGTCTTTGTAAGTATGTCCGGATCTTTTTCCTTAACGTACTTCAATACTTTTAGAGATCTTTCATAAT
>DMJQ01000112.1 GCA_003457065.1 Clostridiales bacterium | reverse complement strand
TGTTAAATCTTGCATAGTTATATAAATATCGGCTGCATTGTCACGGATATAAGCTGATACGACTTCCATTTTTATGCCGTTATCTTCATCAGATCTTTGCACAGGAATGAAAAACTGGGCTATACTTGGAGAAACCATATACATAAGCTGGTAAATGGGTTCTACTGTTGCAGCAAGTGTTGGAACAAGCATAAATATACAAATGTAAATTATTATGACAGCTATCACTGGCTTGCGAAACAGTGAAACTTCTGTATTTTTCTTCTTTTTGCTATTATGGGCTGATCCCAAAACGTTGCATAACAATTCATCGCTTGGATGAATCTGATCAATCATATGTTTATATTTTTCTCTGAACATCATAATCTTCCTTACATAATGATTGCGTTTTCAACATAAAAATCCTCCTTTACTATAAATACCCTTCAAGTAAGGAAAATGCTACAAAATTATTTATATAATTTAGCATGTTGTGACACTGCTAATTAAGAATAAGTCATGGTCGGAGAAATTGCGGAAAATTTGAAATAGTTTAAAAAAAGAGTTTAGAACAAAATCTAAACTCTTTTTTATGATTAATTTTCTATTGAATCGATGATGTCGTCAAGAGCTGAGCCGCCGCCGTTATTGTTCCTGCCGCCTCCGGTACCACTGCTGTTTCCGCCGCTTCCTCCGCCATTGTGGTTTCCACCGCCGCTTCCGTCATTGCTGCTGTTGCTGCCATTACCGCCGCTGTTTCCGTTACCGTCGATTATGTCTCCGATGATATCTTCCAATGAATCGCCTCCGTTTGGATTTCCTTCATTGCTTTCACCATTTTCATCAGGAGGATTGTTTTCATCATTCAACCACTGGTCATAATGCCATTTAGTGTGGTATGTGCAAGTTTTCGTAGGTACCTGATATTGATAGTCGGATGTGATATATCCGCTGAATGTCAGTTCGGCAACAGGCACGCCCAGCACTTTTACTATCTGGCCGTTTTCATCAAATTCAACCTGGCCTACATATATTTGTTTTAATTCATCTAAAGAGAATGTAACTCTGTCTTCCTGTACCTGCTGATAAAGCTTTTTAGCTTCATAGTTGGACGCTTTTGCTTCAGGATCGTATAGCTGATCTCTTTTGATAAATACTCGGTCTTCTATTAAATTGCCCGGACAGAAGTTTGATTTTAACATATTTGAAGCTGTGCACACTTCTACCTTTACATGTACATTGCATGTTTCCGTAGGCTGTGTTCCAGGCACGAAGTATTCTGTAATAACCTGACTTCCTCTCTGGTCATGAGAACAAAGATCTGTCGGAAGTTTTCCCGACTGGCTGCAGACCTGAACAGGAATTAAATTAGGATTACGCTCAATTTTCGCAGGAGATAATCCCTGATGTATAGGAGTCATGATTGCGCTCCACAATTTTGCACAGGCACCGCTGTCGCCCGAAAGCTTCATTTGAACATTGTCATTTCCTACCCAGATACCGCCAACATAGTAAGGCGAAAAGCCCATGTACCAGAAGTCTCCGTTTGCCTGTGTGGTACCTGTCTTACCGGCAACTTCGATTCCCATTTCTGCGGGAAGTTTGGCCTTGTAAGAAAGTCCCGGATTAACGGTTGTTCTCAATATATCCTTCATTACCGAAGCAACCTCGGGACTTACAGCAACGTGGGTCTCAGGAATATTTTCCAGGATGGTTTCACCCTTGCTGTTCACAACTTTTGTGTATGCGATCGGTTCAATATAGACACCGTCATTTGCGATGGCTGCGTATGCGGCTGTCATGCCAAGCGGTGTAAATCCCTTGGTTAATCCACCCAAAGCAAGTGATGCCAAATTGACATCATTGTATGCAGTATCTTCCGACGGCATAACAAAACTGTCATTTTCCGGATTGTCTAAATTTATTAAACCCAATTTCGACAATGAGTTTATGGATGCATCCGTTCCGATGGTTTCAAGCATTGTAACCGCATTTGTGTTTATTGACTGCTCAACTGATTTACGAAGTGTCTGCAGTCCCCAGTATTTGATATCTCTGTGCTCATACCAGTTTTTCGGCCATCTGTCTCCCTTTTCATTGTATCGGGGAACATCATCCAGAACATAAGCTGCCGTATATCCCATATCCAGAGCCGGCAGGTATACAGACAGAGGCTTGATTGTTGAACCCGGCTGTCTTGTTGCATTTGCCGCACGGTTGAACGTCTTGCTTCCTTCTATGTTTCTTCCGCCAATCATCGCCTTTATTTTACCTGTTTTGTAATCCATAATAACCGATGCCGACTGAGGCTGGACAACTCCTTTTTCCTGGAAGAAGAAATGACCTGCCGGTATTCTAAGAACATTGTCACTTCCCACAACAAACATTTCAGGATTGCTTGCCACATAGTCTTTGGGTATCCTGAACGTTCCCTTAGTTCCTTTTTGTTCAAGGATTTCGTAATTGTTTCCGATATTCAGCACTCCGATGTTGTGAGAAACAAAATTCATTTTATCGTCTACAGTGTATGCGTCCACTATGTCGATTGTAGAAGCATATATATCAAATTTTTTGGAATTTATCACTAAATTTCCGTTATCATCAAAATAATACTCGTCACCATTCAGATAGATGCTGCTGTCTGCGTCCATTATATTATCTTTTGCGTAATAAATGAGCTGGCCGTTTTCATTGAGAATGTTATACCCTGAATCAAGCATTCCCGTTCCTTGTCCGCCTGACCATTTGAAGTATCTCCAGTCCTGAGCAATGGGCTTATCCTGCGTCCCTCCAAGGAAGTAAGCCGAAAAATTGTCATAGGTTTCTTCCAGTGTTTTTTGCATATTAACATCTATTGTGGTTGTTATTGTTAAACCGCCCTTGTAAAGATAGCCTTCCGCTTCTTCATAGGATTGGTCTTGTGTAGCCATTATATCTTCAATGACTTTTTGTTTAACATAATCCATGGGTGTAGAAGATATCCCTTCTATTTTTGTCTGCCCAGGATTTAACGCGGCACGCATGTCTTCAGCCATTGCGGCATCATGCTCTTCCTGTGAAATAAATTCCAGTTCCAGCATTTTGTTTAATATTACATGCTGTCTTTCTATCGCATTCTTATTATATACACATGCATATTGCACGGAGCCTATGTATACGTAGCCCACAATATCTTCCTGAGGTATATCGGATATATCCTCTAAATTGTATCGGTTAAAAGGGGCATAATACACTGTACTTTTTGCGGCTCCCGCCAAAAGTGCGCTTTCCGCCAGTGTAAGGTCGTTGACATCCTTTGAAAAATAAGTGTGTGCTGCGGTTTGAACTCCGTAAGAGCTTTGGCCCAGTGGAATCGTGTTAAGGTAGTTTTCAAGAATCTGATCCTTTGAAAGCTTTCTTTCCACCTGAATCGCAAGATATATCTCCTTGATTTTACGTTCCCATGATTTTTCGTTCGTCAAGTACAGGTTTTTTACAAGCTGCTGAGTTATGGTGCTGGCTCCCTGAGCCGTCGGATCGCCGACTTTCACGTTATGCAGCAATGAGCCCATAATTCGATGAATATCTATTCCAAAACGCTTGGTGTAACGCTGATCCTCTATGGATATGAATGCTTCCTGCAAATGCTTTGGAATATCGTTTAATGTAACAATTTCCCTGTTTTCGTTAGGGTCATGTATTTGTTCGATTACATTGCCGCTTTCATCAACTATCACAGAACTTTCGGTAAGTGTAGTAAGTACATTTGTCGGGTCAATATCCGGTGCACTTTTAACAATGCCTAAAATCATTCCGGCAACCGAACCACCGACAATTATTAAAGCTATAAGAATAATAAGCAAAAAAAGTCTGAGTATCTTTCTTTTTTTCTTTTTCTTCTTCTTTTTAGATTTTGTATCTGTATTATTATTTTCGACAGATTCAATATTTTTCTTGCTTTCTCTTGACATATTAACCTCCGTTAGAAATGGACTTCTGGTAATCACAAAACAATCTAATATTGTCAAAGATTTAAAGTTCCTACATATTATATAATAGAAGGGGTGTGAAATCAATAGTTGTGAAAAAATATAAGGAAAGTTTAATAAAGCTTATACTAATAATATTTTTAATACTTATTTTAATTACATATTACTACATTGAAGTGAGCATTAGACCGACTCTTGCAGCAATATGCGAGGTTCAGGCAAAAGTCATAGCTTCTAAAATAATAAACGAAACAGTCAGGAATGAACTGAATAAAGATTCTATTAAGAATCAGATATTGGTGCCGAGTTATGATAAGCAGGGTAAAATTAATATGATACGCACCGACGCCATGGTTATGAACACCATTTCAAACAACATAGCCAAAACTGTACAGCAGAAAATTGTCGATTTAGAAAATCAGAAATTTTCTATTCCGTTGTTTACGGCTCTGGGCAGTCAGCTGATGGCCGGCAAGGGACCGGAACTTAATTTTACAATACTTCACCAGGGAAGCGTCCTGGTTGATTTTGTTACGGAATTTGAAGAATCGGGAATTAACCAGACAAGGTATAAAATATATATAACGGTTGACGTGGACATGAGGGTTATAAGCCCCGTGACAACCAGCAGCACTGCCATTAAAAATAATGTGCTGATAGCAGAAATAGTTATAGTGGGAGAAGTTCCGGAGTCATATATGAGTTTTCCGTCATTAAAGGATATGCAGCAGCACGAAAAATAAACTTATTATGCTTATGTGAATAAAAGTGTGCAAGCGGACAATAAATATGATAAAATGAAAGAGATATAAATTTTAACCAACGGAGGGTACATGGATAAGGAAAAATGTGTCTTAGTGGCGGTGCAGTTATCAGGTGAAGAAGAAAACGACATGGAAGAGCTGGAACAACTGGTTGAGGCAGCAGAAGGTGTTGTAATTTCAAGTATCATCCAAAACAGACAAAGCATTGACAACAGATTTTATGTGGGGCAGGGGAAAATAGAGGAAATTGCCAATTATGTTAAGGAACTCGAAATAGATACACTGGTGTTTAACGATGAGCTGAGCGGTTCTCAAATACGAAATATAGAAGAAATTGTCGACGCAAAGGTAGTAGACAGAACAAATCTTATTCTTGATATATTTGCAAAGAGAGCTCTTACAAAGGAAGGGCAGCTTCAGGTTGAACTGGCACAGTTAAAATACAGCCTGCCGAGGCTGATAGGTTTGAACAGCAATCTTTCGAGGCTTGGCGGAGGAATCGGCACGAGAGGCCCCGGTGAACAGAAGCTTGAGCTTGACAGACGTGTGATTAAAGAAAAAATCGGTGACATTCAAAATCAGCTTAATGAGCTGGAAAAGGTAAGAGAAACGAAAAGGAAAAAAAGAATGAAGGATCAGGTTCCCGTTGTATCCATAGTGGGCTATACAAATGCGGGAAAATCCACGCTATTAAATGCCTTGGTGGAAAGTGAATACTCCGGAGAAGAAGCGGAAAATAAAAAGGTATTTGCACACAACATGCTTTTCGCAACTCTTGATACGGAACTTAGAAAAGTAAAGCTTCCCGGAGGAAGAAGAGCGGTATTTTCCGACACGGTAGGTTTTATTAAAAAGCTTCCCACACAAATAGTCGAAGCCTTTAAGGGCACGCTGGAAGAAATAAAGTATGCGGATTTAATAATTCATCTGATAGACATCAACGATGAAAACCTTGAACAGCACAGGGATACTACAACAAGGCTGATTGAAAAAATAATTGGCAAGGACATTCCGGTCCTGACCGTTTACAATAAGACGGATACAATTGTAAGTGACAAATTGACAACTCTTTCGACAAATGATATCATGTATATTTCAGCAAGGAATAAATTAAATTTAGATATGCTTCTGGAAACGGTCGATTTTAAAATTAACGGAGAGAAACATAAATACTCACTTAAAATACCCAACGGAAACATGAAGGGATATTACTGGCTCTATGAGAACAGATTTACCGAAAATGAGGAATTTGACGGTGAGGGAGTGAGTTTTGAAGCAATTTTATATGATGACGAAAAGGAGCAGTATGAGAATTATATAACGGGTGAAGTAAATGGGTAGTTATAAATCTGTCCATAAATGGGGAAGAGATGATATGCTCATTAATAAATCCAAATTTTTAGGGACAGCTGTTCCCGTGGAAGATGAGGAACAGGCACAGGAATTTATAGAAAGTATGAAAAAAGAGTTCAAGGATGCAACTCACAACTGCTATGCCTNNATGTTATAGGAAAAAATAAAAACATACAGAGATATTCGGATGACGGCGAACCGTCGGGAACTGCAGGCATGCCGATTTTAAATGTTATCAGCCAGGAAAATCTGGTGAATGTGGCGGTGGTGGTGACAAGATACTTCGGCGGAGTGCTCCTTGGTGCCGGAGGCCTGGCGAGGGCATATACAAAAGGATGTAAAATTGCATTAGAAAGCGGAATAATAGTTGACAAGGATTTGTACTATGATGTATCCTTTAACTTGGACTATACACTTCTCGGCAAAATGGATAATGAACTGTTAAAAAACAATTTTATCGTAAAAGATAAGATTTATTCGGATCATGTGACATTTAAGCTGATTGTAAAAGAAGACGAAACAGATGAAATCGATGCTCTGGTAAGTGAAATCACTTGTGGCAGAGCAGACATAAATCTCGGACAGGCGTCATATTATTCTGTTAAGAATGGTAAGATAATAGAATAAAATATTTGTATTATAATAAAAAATATGATAAAATAGTTAGTCAAAATATCTGATTTTGGTAAGGAGGAAATATGTCAGGACATTCTAAAGGGGCTAATATAAAGAACCGTAAGGGTAAACAGGATGCGTTGAAAGGCAAGGTATTTACTAAACTGGCAAGAGCAATAACTGTTGCGGTAAGAGAAGGCGGTGCGGAGGCGGATTACAATTCATCACTGGCAACTGCCATAGAAAAAGCCAAAGCGCAAAATATGCCTAACGATAACATAGACAGGGCAGTAAAAGCAGGTTTGGCGGCAGCTTCAGGTGAAAATTACGAAACAATTATTTATGAAGGTTACGGACCAAGCGGAACAGCATTTATCGTTCAATGCTTAACAGATAACAGAAACAGAACAGCAGCGGATATAAGGCATTATTTTTCAAAGAATAACGGAAATTTAGGAACTACAGGCTGTGTAAGCTATCTGTTTAACAGAAAGGGAGTCGTATCTATCGAACTTGAAGACGGCGTAGACGAAGATTCTGTAATGATGGCTGCGCTGGATGCCGGTGCCGAAGACTTTGAAACACAGGATGACAGCTACGAAATAACAACAGCTCCGGAAGATTTTATTAAGGTACTGAACGGCTTAAAAGCTGCCGGATACACAAATATCAAAGGAGATGTAATGTACATCCCTCAGACTTATGTAAAAGTAGAAGATGAAGAAAATGTTAAATATCTTGAAAGACTGATAGATTCTCTGGAAGAAAACGACGATGTTCAGGAAGTCTACCACAACTGGGATGAACCAGAGGTGGAGGAAGAATAACGGCACATGTACGCGGTACATGTGCCGTTATTCTTTATAAGCGTATGCATAATAAATAACTAAATTTTTGCAAAAATAATATTTTTTAAAATAATAGTTTACAAATTAACAAATGTATGTTACACTATGGCTAAAGTACTTGTATACAAGAAGGCAAGTAAATGACGAAAATATTTTATAAAATAGTTGGACGGATGATGTTATAAATTGCTCAACCTGTAAAAATGAAGCATATCACGCTTCGATGGAGGTAATTACATGGAACTCATCAACATGACGATTGGCGAATGTCTGGAGCACAGAGCGAGTAAATCTCGCGAAAAGGTATTCTTGAAACATGGCAAAGAAACTTACACATGGCAGAATGTTAGTCAAATAACAAACGAACTTGCACTGATTTTTAAGAAAAGAGGCATGCAAAAGGGTGACAGGATAGGTATTTTGGGATTCAACAGTCCCAGCTGGATTTTCTGCTATTTTGCCGTTGTGAAACTGGGAGCGGCTGCCGTGCTCGTTAATGCCTGCTGCAAGGAAAGAGAGGTAAGGGAGTGCATAAAAGCTTCTAAAATGAATTTTATGCTTTACACTTCAGGGCATAAAGGGTTATCATATGAGGAAATGGTAAAAAATCTTAAGACACATAGAGATTCCCAAAATGTCGAATACATATATACAGAAAAAACAAATCAGGAATGGAAACAGCTGACTTTGCCGGAAAATTATTCTGAGGCGGAAATGCCGCGGGTAGACTGCCACGAGCTTGCCAGTGTTTTATTTACTTCCGGTACAACCGGTCATATTAAAGGGGTCAAGCTTTCTCATCATTCGATGGTAAATAATGCGAAGGCTATTGTCGAGAAACTCAGATGGGAAAACGATGACTGCATGTGCCTTGCCGTGCCGCTGTTTCACTGCTTCGGAGTGACGGTGAGCCTGATTTCAAGCCTGATTGCGGGATGTAGTGTTGTGGTGCTGGAAAAATACAATACATTGGATGTCTGCCGTGCCGTGCAAAATGAAAAATGCACGATTTTCAACGGTGTTCCCAGTATGTTTCTGGCTATGCTCAACAACGAAAAAATTAAAGATTACAGGTTGGATTCGCTTAGGAGCGGCATAATTGCCGGCTCTCCCATATATGAAGACGACTATAAGGATATATGCGTGATGCTTAAAAACATCCGGCTTCAGACAGCGTACGGGCTTACGGAAACTTCTCCATGCGTTTCTATTTCTGACTACGATGCTCCTATTGAGCTTAAGGCTGCAAATGCAGGCAGAGTGATGGAGCATGTGCAGGTGAAAATAATTGATGACAGAACCGGTGAGTCATGCGCAGTAAATGAACAGGGTGAAATATGTGTCAAAGGATATAATTTGACCATTGGATATTTGAATTGCAGCGGAGAGGAGTGTGAGGCAATTGAAGATGATGGATGGCTGAAAACGGGTGATATAGGATATTTTGATGAAGACGGATATCTTCATATAGTGTGCAGAAAGAAAAACATCATCATAACGGGCGGAGAAAATATTTCGCCTGATGAAATCACAAGATTTATAAGGGACGCATCCGGAAGAAAAGAGGTATTTGTGTTTGGCATAAAATCCGGAGTGTTGCAGGAGGAAATAGCATCCTGCATTGAAGCAAAAGAAAATGCCGAAGAATTAAACAAAATAAAAAAATATCTTGATGAAAATCTTAGCAGGTACAAAATACCAAAACATTTTGTGTTTCTGGAAAAAATGCCGAGAAACAGCACGGGCAAGCTTGATGAAAAGAAAATAAAAGCTCTTGTGCTTGAAAAATTAAATGTCAGATAAATTAATGCAGTCAACTCAAAATTAAATATATTAAATTATAGGAGGTATTCAGATGGAAACAAGGAAAAAACCGCTGGAAGGAGTAAGAGTAATTGAATTGGCATCTTTTATAGCTGCCGCTACCGCAGGAAGGTTTCTTGCCGACCTTGGAGCAGATGTTATAAAAGTTGAAAATTCCAAGGGAGATCCGCTGAGGTATACGGCACCTACAGAGGGAAGGCCGCTGGATATGTATGAAAACACCACATGGGATTTAGAAAACGGCAACAAGAGATGCATATCTATTAATATGAAGGATCCCAAAGGAAAAGAAGCTTTCTTCAAGCTGCTTGACACTTCCGATATTCTTATTACCAACTGGAGGGTTCAGGCTCTGGAAAGNNGCTTCTTTATATCATGCCAAGATGACCGGCCAGGGAGAAAAAGTGGAGACAAGCTTGTTTGAAAGTGCGGTCTTCAACATGGGAATGATGGTTCAGGCTGCTCAGTACAAGGACTACGGTGTTACATACCCCATAGACGTAAGAGAAGCCGATAATCCATTTAATGCGGCATGGAGAACGAAAGACGGAAGATACATTCAGACATGTATGCCTGATTACAACACATATTTTAAAAAGTTTATTTCGGTCATAGGCTACCAGGATATAGCGGAAGATGAAAGATATTATCCTGTTCAGAACCTGCACAAGAACAATTTAGGTACCAAGCTTTATGACATGATAATGAGCAGAATAGGCGAAAAAAATTATTTGGAGTGGTCGAAAATACTCACCGGTGCTGATATTCCTCACGCTCTTGCCCAGTCATGGGAAGAAATTCTGGAGGATAAGCAGGCATGGGACAATGACTGTTTCTATAAGATGAAATATGACAACGGAAACGAAAGAATTTTGGTTAAGCAGCCTGTTAAGTATGAGGAAATGGGTCCCACGGAATATAAAAGAGGACCGCTTATCGGTGAAGACGGACCTGAAATATTGAAGGAACTGGGATACAGCGACAAGGAAATAAAAGAAATGCTGGACGCCAAATCCTTGTTTGTATGGGAAAAGAAGTAGTTCCGTATAAATGAAAACAGATAGAAGCAATGAGGATGGAATACTATGACATATATGTATACGATGGGAATTGATATAGGCTCCACATCATCGAAGTGTGTAATACTTAAAGACGGAAATGATATTGTAAGTGAAAGCATTGTAAACCTGGGAGCCGGAACCAAGGGAACTGATATGGTTATTGAAGAAGCACTGAATAAGGCAGGTATTAAGGCAGATGAAATAATTTATACAGTGGCAACAGGCTACGGAAGAAACAGCTTTGAACCGGCTCAGAAAACGGTGAGCGAACTCAGCTGCCACTCCAAGGGAGGAACTTTCATATTCGGCGAAGTCAGAACGATAATCGATATCGGAGGCCAGGATATTAAGGTGATGAAGCTTAACGAGAGAGGACAGCTGCAGAATTTCGTAATGAATGACAAGTGTGCTGCCGGTACGGGAAGATTTCTGGAGGTAATGGCACGGGTACTTGATGTTGAGCTGAGTGACATGGGTGACCTGGATTATAAGGCTGCCGAAAGGATATCCATAAGTTCAACTTGTACGGTTTTTGCCGAATCGGAGATCATTTCCTGCATGGCCAAGAAGATTCCGATTCCCAATATAGTGAAAGGTATACATTATTCAGTTGCCAGCAGGGTTGCGGGACTTGCCAAAAGGATAGGCGTAGAAAATCCCGTTGCTATGACCGGAGGTGTTTCCAGGAACAAGGGTATAGTGAGAGCACTCACGGGAGAACTGAATACTGATATCGCGGTTTCCGAAAAGTCACAGATGGCAGGAGCTATAGGAGCTGCCATATATGCATTTGAAGAATATAAAAAAGTTAAGGAAGGAGATTGAAATGAGCGGTGCAGATGTAGTTGCAGAAGAAAAGAAAGCTAAAGTATTGCTAAATGAAATTGTCGCAAAGCATTATCAGGATGCATGGGATGCCAAAAAAAGAGGTGAAAAGGTGGGCTGGTGCGCATCTAATTTCCCTCAGGAGATATTCGAAACCATGGACATAAAGGTTGTTTATCCTGAGAATCAGGCGGCAGCAATAGCTGCTAAAGGCGGAGGAGAAAGACTGTGCACAGAGGCTGAAAATTACGGATATTCCAATGATATCTGTGCATATGCCAGAATAAGCCTCGCATACGCTAATGTGAAGGACGCTCCAGAGCTTAACATGCCTCAGCCGGACTTTGTACTGTGCTGTAATAACATATGTAACTGTATGATAAAGTGGTACGAGAATCTTGCAAAGGAATTAAATATTCCGATGATATTAATAGATGTACCTTACAATGACGAATATAATGCCGAAGAAGACAGAGTCGAATATCTGAAAGGACAGTTTGATTATGCCATCAAGCAGCTGGAGGAAATAACAGGCAAGAAGTTTGACCAGAAAAAATTTAAAGAAGTTATGGATATATCTCAGCGTACAGGAAGGGCATGGCTGGAAGCCACAGGATATTCCAGATTTACTCCTTCACCGTACAACGGCTTCGACTTATTCAATCATATGGCCGTTGCCGTATGTGCCAGAGGTAAGTTGGAATCGGCACTTGCGTTTGAAAAACTTGCAGATGAATATGAACAGAACGTAAAAGAAAAAAAATCCACGTTCAGAGGCAAAGAGGAATACAGGGTTATGTTTGAAGGTATTGCCTGCTGGCCTCACTTAAGACATACATTCACCCAGTTGAAAGATGCGGGAGTAAATGTTGTCGGAACAGTATATGCAGATGCCTTCGGGTATATTTACTCCAATACGAATGAGCTCATGAAAGCTTACTGCGGCACGCCGAATGCAATTTCATACGAGCGTTCCCTGGACATGAGGCTTAAGGTAATAAGAGAAAATAATTGCGACGGAGCACTGATACATATTAACAGAAGCTGTAAGCAGTGGAGCGGTATTATGTACCAGATGGAAAGAGATATCAGAGAAAAAACTGGCATTCCTACTGCCACGTTTGACGGAGATCAGGCTGACCCGAGGAATTTCTCGGAAGCACAGTATGATACGAGAGTTCAGGGCCTTATAGAGGTTATGGCTGCAAACAAGGAGGCGAAAAAGAATGCGTAGTATAGATACGATATTGAATGAATTTAACGTTGATCTTAAAAAACAAATTAAAAAGTACAAAGGACAAGGCAGAAAATTAATCGGATGCGCTCCTGCATTTGTTCCCGAGGAACTGGTTTATGCTTCAGGCATGCTGCCTTTGGGAATCTGGGGTGCTGAAGGTGAAATAACAGCCGCCAAGCAGTACTTTCCGGCGTTTTATCCGGCTGTGGTGCAAAGAACCATGGATCTTGGTTTGTCNNGATGATTATTCCGGGACTCAGCGATTCACTGAAGGCTCTCAGCCAGAACTGGAAGCAGGGAGTTAAAAATGTAAAATGTCTTTATATAGCCTGCGGACAGAACAGAAAAATAAAGGCTGGCATTGATTTTAATGAAAAGCAGTACATTAAACTAAAAAAAGAGCTTGAAGAAATATCAGGAGAAAAGATACATGGTAGTCGTGTGGAAGAAGCAATAAAAATATACAACGGGCACAGAAAAAAGATGATTGAATTTTCCGAACTTGCATCAACTCATCCGGTTACGGTCAGCCCGAGTTCAAGGTGTATGGTGCTGGAAAGCTCGTACATGATGGACAAAGCCGAACATTTAAAACTTCTGGAAGAACTTAACGAAAGTCTGAGAAATATGCCGGAAGAAAAGTGGAAGGGCGGAAAGGTTGTAACAACCGGAGCTATTGCAAACAGCAAGTCTGTATTGGAACTATTTGAAAAAAACAAGCTTGCCATAGTGGGCGATGAAATCATGCACGAGTCGGTTCACTTCAGAACTTTGGCGGATGAAGGCACAGGCAATCCAATACGTGCACTGGCAAAGCGAATAGCCGATGCGGAAGGATGCATGTTGCTGTATGATCCGGAGAAAAAAAGAGCGGATTTATTAACAGACAAGGTAAAAAAACACAATGCGGACGGTGTTGTATACCTGCTGACAAAGTTTTGTGATTCCGATGAATTCGATTGTCCGATAATAAGAAACAGGCTTAACAAAGAAGGCATAAAGAACGTTTTAATCGAAGTTGATCAGCAGATGACCAACTTTGAACAAGCCGGTACTGCTCTGCAGACATTTGCAGATATGATCGGGTAACAGGTAGAGCTTAAGGAGGCAATTATGATTTTTGAAAAAGAGCACACTCTGGTTCGCCAGCTTGCCAGAGATTTTGCACAAAACGAAATAAAGCCAATAGCGGATGAAATGGATAATACCGGTGGCTTTTATGCGGAACTCAATAAGAAAATGGCAGATGCCGGATTCTTTGGGATAAAGATGCCCAAAGAGTTTGGCGGCGCGGGCGGAGACTGCCGCTCTTATGCAATAGTCATGGAAGAGATATCAAAGGTGTCAGGAACTGCCGGCGTGTATGTTTCCAGCCCCAACTCGCTCATAGGTACTCCCCTTCTCAGGGAAGGTACTGATGAACAGAAAGAAAAGTATCTTAAAGCACTTGTGTCAGGAGAAAAAATCTTCTGTTTCGGGCTCACCGAGCCCGGTGCCGGCTCTGATGCGTCATCGATAATGACAACTGCCGTAAAGGACGGTGACTGGTATGTCATAAACGGCAGAAAGTGTTTTATAACCGGTGCTCCGGTATCTGACTATATAATACTTTTTGCCAAGACGGATCCTAAATCTGGCTCAAGGGGAATATCCACCTTCATAGTGGATTCCAAGGCTGAAGGTGTTTCGTTCGGAAAACCCGAAAACAAAATGGGTGTAATAGGATACCCAACGGGTGATGTTGTTCTTGAGAATGTAAGGGTTCATAAATCAGATATGCTGGGCAAGGAAGGGAAAGGATTCATAAATGCCATGAAAACGCTCAGTGTTGGAAGGATAGGCATAGCAGCTCAGGCTCTGGGCATTGCCACCGGTGCGATGGAAGAAGCCGTAAAATATGTTAAGCAGCGCTCCCAGTTCGGAAAACCGCTTTATAAGTTCCAAAACACCCAGTTTGTAATGGCTGAAATGGAAACAAAGCTTAATGCTATGCGCCTCATGACCTATGATGCGGCATATCAAATGGACATGGGGAATCCGGCGGACAAGGAAGCATCTATGGCAAAGCTGTTTGCTACCGAAGANNTACATCAAAGATTACCCCGTGGAAAGAATGTACAGGGATATACGTGTAACTTCCATATATGAAGGTACGTCGGAAATTCAAAAGATGGTAATATCATCGAGTTTATTTAAATAGCGGAGGAGAAAAATGAAAATTGTAGTTTGCATAAAACAAGTGCCGGATACAACGGAAGTAAAGCTTGATCCGGTGAAAAACACACTTATCCGTGACGGCGTTCCCAGCATAATAAATCCTGACGACAAGTCGGGCATAGAATTGGCACTTCAAGTTAAAGAAGCTGTACCCGGAAGTACAATTACCGCGGTTTCGATGGGACCTCCTCAGGCGGAGGTGGCTCTCAGAGAAGCGCTTGCCATGGGATGCGACGAAGCATTGCTGCTGTCCGACAGAGCTTTCGGCGGTGCCGACACGTGGGCGACTTCGTCTACAATAGCGGGAGCATTGAAAAAACTGGGGTATGATATGATTATCTCCGGAAGGCAGGCCATTGACGGAGATACTGCACAGGTGGGACCTCAAATCGCTGAGCATTTGGGAATACCTCAGATATCATATTGCGAGGAGCTTGAGGTTAAGGAAGATAAGTTCCTGGTCAAAAGACAGTTTGAAGACAGATATCACATAATTGAAATTAAGCCTCCGTGCCTGTTTACTACACTTAGTGAAAAAATCACCCCCAGATATATGTCTTTGCCGGGCATGTACAATGCTTATAAAAAAGATATAAAAACTTGGGGATTAAATGATATTGAAGCTTTTTTAAATGTAGAAAACATAGGACTTAAAGGATCACCTACAAGAGTAAAAAAATCGTTCACAAAACAGGCTAAAGGCAAGGGTATTAAGGTGGAAAATCTAACACCCGAAGAAGCAGCAAATACAATACTTGCCAAGCTGCAGGAAAAGTACATTATATAGATTTTAAAAATCAGAAAGGAAGAAGCACTTTATGAGCAGAGATATTTATGTTATAGTTGAACAAGTGGATGGTATCCTTCAGAAAGTCGGCATTGAACTTATCGGTGCGGCAAGCAGGCTTGCCGCCGATTTAGGACAGAAGGTTGTTGCGGTACTGCTTGGCGAAAATATTGCGGATTTGGCAGATACGCTGATAAAACATGGTGCCGACAAGGTACTTTATGTGGACGATCCTATACTTAAGCTATATGCAACAGAACCGTACACTAAAGCGGTAAATAAGATAATTAAAGAAAGAGATCCGGAAATAGTTCTTTTCGGAGCTTCATCAATAGGCAGAGATCTGGCCCCGAGAGTTTCCGCAAGAGTGCATACAGGCTTAACAGCCGACTGCACAAAGCTGGAAATCGATCCTGAAAGCAAGCTCTTGCTTATGACCAGACCGGCATTTGGCGGAAACATCATGGCTACAATAGTGTGTGAAAATTTCAGGCCTCAGATGGCTACCGTAAGACCGGGCGTCATGGAAGCTCTATCAAAGGATGAAAAAAGAACCGGTGAAATCGAGAAATTCAAAATTGAATTCACTCCGGAAGATATGAGCATAAAAATAAAGGATGTTGTTAAGTCAACCAATACCAAGGTGGATATAACAGAAGCCAAAATACTTGTGTCCGGAGGAAGGGGAATCGGAAGCCCCGAATATTTCGATGTTTTAAAAGAACTGGCTGACGAGCTGGGCGGAGAAGTGTCAGTTTCGAGAGCTAACGTTGATGCCGGATGGATCGGAAAAGAAAGGCAGGTAGGTCAGACCGGCAAGACTGTCAGGCCGAATCTGTACCTTGCCTGCGGAATATCCGGGGCAATCCAGCATCTTGCCGGTATGGAGGAATCTGAATATATAATTGCCATTAACAATAATCCGGACGCTCCTATTTTTGATATTGCGGATTTGAGCATAGTAGGTGATTTACATAAAATAATACCTATACTGATAGAGAAAATCAGGGCTTTGAAGCTCGAAAAAGCTTCGATTTAAAAACATTAAGTTTTTTAAATAAAATATATTTGAAAGAGGTAAAGCAATGGTTAAAGTAGCATGCAGCTGTAACAGAAACATTATTGAGAGATTCGGGAGCAAAAGACCCGAAAACTGGGACTTTAAATATATTCAGTATCCCTGCAGTGATGAAAAACTGATAGAGCAGTGCAAAGATGCGAATATATTATTCTGCGGTCCTGTTGACCCCATAAGAAAGAATGTTATTGAAAATTTAGAAAAGTGTAAACTTATACATTCTTTGGGTGTCGGTTTCGATAAGATTGATCTGAAGGCTGCGAAAGAAAAAGGTATTTATGTTTGCAACAACAGAGCAGTAAATGCGGTTCCGGTTGCGGAACTTGCCATCGGTCTGATGATATCATGCTTGAGAGGAATGTGCCAGGCAGACAAAAAGATTAAGGGAGGCAAATTCCATGAAAGCTTCAAAGAGTATCAGGTAAAAGGACAGAGCGAACTTAACTCAAGAGTAGTAGGACTCGTTGGTTTGGGAGCAATAGGAAAGGCTGTAGCTAAGATGCTTAACGCTTTCGGTTGTAAAGTGATGTACTGCGACAAGGTAAGAGCACCACTGGAATTTGAAAAAGAGTATGATCTTGAATTTGCAACTTATGATGAAATATTAGAAAAATGTGATATTATTTCCTACCATGTGCCAGTGCTTGATTCTACAAGAAATATGGTTCGTAAAGAAACTATTGAGAAAATGAAACAAGATGTGATAATAATCAATGTTGCAAGAGGAGAAATAGTAAATAATGAAGATTTGGCAGAAGCATTGAATAAAGGCAGAGTTATCGCAGGTCTTGACGTTGTGGCTCCGGAGCCGCCGCCTGAAGACTTCCCGCTGTTCCATCTGAATGATGTAGGCAATACAAGGCTTACAATAACACCTCACATAGCAGGTACAACAGATGATGCTTTCCAAAGGATGGTTAAGTGGTCATATGATAATATGATAAAAGTCATTAATGGAGAAAGACCGAAAAATGTAGTCAACGGACTTTAATTATAATCTGTAATAGTTCTGATCTTCACGGAAAAGGCAAAATGACAAAGAGCTATATCGCATGACATCAGTTTTAGAAGGACAAATTTGTTCGGAGGAAAGAGATGCAGGTTTGTCCTTCGTAAAAATGCCGAAAGGAAGAAAAAAATGAAACCAAAAACAAAAGATATAATAACATGCGGATTTGCTTTATTTGCAATATTTTTCGGTGCAGGAAACTTAATATTTCCGCCGCATCTGGGAGTTTTGGCAGGCAACAGGTGGTATGAAGCAATGATAGGATTTCTGCTTACGGACCCTGTGCTTCCGATACTTGGTGTGATAGTGACCATCGGTCTTGGCGGCAGAGCGGATGATCTGGGCAAAAGAGTGAGCCCGAAATTTGCAAAACTGCTTGGAACCATAGCTATACTGACTATAGGACCTTTCTTTGCGGTTCCGAGAACAGGTGCCACAACACATGAAATATTTGTTGAACCCATGTTTGGCAATGTACCTATTTTACTTACGTCATTAATATTTTTTGGAATTACGCTCTGGGTTGCAATAAATCCAAACAGCGTAATAGATTATATAGGAAATATACTCACTCCGGCTCTGTTAGTAATATTAGCTGTAATTGTCGGCATGAGCATTATAAATCCTNNAGACGACAGGGTTGTTCGTCTATGGATTTAAAGAAGGATATCAGACGATGGATGCGCTGGGAGCGGCGCTGATGGCCGGAATAGTAATTTCCGACTTGGTCAGACGTGGATATACAGATGAAAAAGAACAGATTGAAGCCGGCAGGAAAATCGGAATTGTAGCATTTGTTCTTCTTGCATTGGTTTATGGAGGGCTGACCTACGCGGGAGCTACGGTGGGAGGACATTTTAATGCCGATACACCAAGGACGGATCTGCTCATAGGCATGACTCAGCTTATGCTGGGGAACATAGGCAAAGCCATAATGGGGCTTGCGGTGGCGCTGGCGTGCCTTACAACTTCAACCGGGCTGATTTCAACCTGTGGCAACTATTTTGAAACAATTACGGACGGGAAACTTAAATATAAAAATATAGTTATTGTGGCAACAACGGTAGCTTTCCTTCTCTCGCTTCTTGGAGTTGAAAGACTTATCACAATAGCTGTTCCGATTCTGACAGCCATATATCCTGTCATCATTGTGCTGATTTTTATGTCAGTATTCGACAAAAAAATCAAGTATGACTGGACATACAGGGGAGCTGTAATAGGAGCATTTGCGGTTTCATTAACAGAAGGAATCAATCTTTTCTCGGTGATGAGAGGCGGAAATGCGCTGGGATCGCTGATGAGCATAATAAAAACCTTCCCGTTGGATGATTACGGATTCAACTGGTTTGTACCTGCGGTTGTATGCTCTGTAGTTTTCACACTTATAAGCAGGCATGTACAAAAAAGCGGGATAATACATGATACGATGCCNNAGTTATTATAAAGCAATTAAAAAAACTATAAAATTAGGAGGTAAAATTATGATTTCTCAAGAAATGATAAGGTTGGGTACAGCAAAATCCGTTATAAGAGAATTGTTTTCTTACGGACAAATGAGGGCTGAAGATATAGGGGCTGAAAATGTTCTTGATTTCAGTCTGGGTAACCCAAGCGTACCGGCACCTAAGGAAGTACAGGATGCGATAATGGATATTGTTAAAAATAACGATCCTATGGTGTATCACGGATACAGTTCATCACCCGGACACAACGGCTGCAGAAAAGCAATCGCCGATAATCTCAACAAAAGATTCGGCACGGACTACAGCTTGAACGACCTGTTTATGACCTGCGGTGCCGCTGCTTCCCTAAACATAGTTTTCAGGGCACTGACTGCTTCGCCGGATGACGAAATAATAGTTCTTGCGCCGTATTTTCCTGAATACAAAGTTTTCATAGAAGGCCAGGGTGCCAAAATGAAGCTGGTACCAAGCAGAAACGACATGAAACTCAATATGGACGGAATAAAAGATGCTGTGGGCAAAAACACAAAAGCATTGCTGATAAATTCACCGAACAATCCGTCAGGAGTAGTGTATTCTAAAGAAGAGATAAAAGAACTTACGGAATATCTTAAGGCAAAAGAAAAAGAGCTGGGAAGACCAATATACCTGATTACAGATGAACCATACAGAGAACTTGTATTTACGGAAGAACCGGTCCCTTTCCTGCCAAACTATTACGATGACACCATAGTATGTTATTCGTGGTCTAAATCATTGTCACTTCCGGGAGAAAGAATAGGATATGTGCTTGTAAACAACAAATGCGACGACAATACAACAGTGATGGCGGCAGTTGGCGGATCGGCAAGAGTGCTGGGATATGTGTGTGCGCCGACCTTGTTCCAGATGGTAATCGAAAGATGCGTCAANNATCTGGAAGTGTACAAAAAGAACCGTGAAATACTTTACAACGGCCTGACGAAAATGGGCTACAATGTTGCAAAACCTAACGGAGCGTTTTACTTATTCATAGAAGCACCAAACGGTGACTCCGAGGAATTTTCGGAAAAAGCCAAAGCTTATGATATGCTGGTAGTTCCCGGGACTGGCTTCGGTTCTAAAACACACATGAGGCTTGCTTACTGCGTCGATACGAAAAAATGCGAGAAGGCACTGCCGATATTTGAAAAACTTATGAAAGATTTTAAAAAATAAGTAAAAACAAAAATGCGCCGATTAATTTTCGGCGTATTTTTTCTTTCTCATATTATTAATTTCTATCAGCTCATTTAAAATAGGCGGCATGTTCTTCAACAAAACCTACCATTCCCTCAATGGTGTGAATGTGAACCGACATGCAGCTGAGTGCTTTAAGTAAATTGTTTTCCTTTATGGCATTGAAAATGTTCTTGTGCTCATCTATGAGCTGAGAAAGCCGTCTCCCCGATGCCACATATATGTTTCTCCAACGGCTTATATGAAGAAGATACACATCTATCATTGACAGTATGTTGCTGTTTTCCGCTCCCAGAATAATATACTTATGAAATTCTTCATCAAGTTTCTTAAAATCCTCCACATATATTTTTTCATCGCGGAATTTTTCCTGCTTACTTATATTGTCTTCCATTTTTTTTATTACTTCGCTTTTGTCTTCAAGCTTCATAAATCTGTACAGCATTTCTTTTTCTATTGCTACCCTGATGATAAGGGCAGTTTTTAAATATTCAAGATCAATTTTATTGACATATGTTCCCCTTTGGGGATATACATTGATAAGATCAATTTGCGTTAAACGTGCGAAAACATTTCTTATTACGGATCTGGATACGTTATATTCTTCACAGATTTTATTTTCACTTATCATGCTTCCGGGTATAAGTTCCAGACTGATTATCTTTGTTAGAATATCATTGTATATTTCTTCTGTTGAAATAATGTCATGCATTTATATTTTATCACTCCAATCTAAAGGTATGTTGACATTGCGAAAATCACAATTATAACGAGAAAAAAAGATGTGCCTGCAACAAGCAGGTACATGACGCAGGAATGTTTTGTCGGCGGGAGTATCCAATGCCTCGTTGTAATGGTGTCGCAACTGTTTGCGGCATTATAACTAATAACTTTATTAATATAAATGGTATCTACAATACTAATACAATTTAAGGTAAAAGTCAATTTTTTACTTTTACCTTCACACTTTATCATTGTTAATTTTTCGACAAAATATAATCAAAGTAATGTGTGTTCCAAAAATATTTTAATTCCCATAATTACTAAAATGGCTCCGCCAAGTATTTCGGCTTTTTGTTTGAACATCTGGCCGAATTTTCTGCCGAGGTTTGAGCCCACTACTGAATTGATAAAAGTTATTATTCCGATGGAAAGAACAGCCTTTAAAATATCGACCTTCATTACGGCAAATCCTACACCTACAGCCAATGCGTCGATACTTGTGGCAATGGCCTGCAGCAGCAATGTTCTCAGCGTGAGATTTTTGCAGCTCAAGTGACACACTTCCGGATTTTTAAGCTCCTTTACCGCATCAATAATCATTTTTCCGCCTATGGTGCTCAGCAGAATAAGTGCTATCCAGTGATCCAGAAAGTTTATGGTTTCACTGAATATGGCGCCCACGGCATATCCTATTAGCGGCATTAATGTCTGAAAAAAACCGAAAGCAAAGGCCGTTGCCAGTATCTGCTTTTTTTGGATATTGCTGAAACACATGCCGTTTGATATGGACACCGCACAGGCATCCATAGACAGACCTATGGACGTAATAATCAGGGTAATTGTATCCATGTTTCCTCCTAAGTAAAAATAAAGACTCATGCATGCCGAAAGCGATGCATGAGTCTCGTTCTTTAAGATAAGCCAGATCAAAAAGATCAATATGTTGACTTACCGCACATACGTGTAAACTACTCCCTCATGGGTATTTTTCATTATAGCAAAAATGATATTTTTTATCAAGTATTATTGCTTAAAAAAATAATCTTTGGCACAATTAAATATTTCAAAAATTATTATAATTATGGCATAATCAAAGGCAGTTTATTCATTGTTGACATATGTCATAAACGTAGTATAATGAAATAGAAATTTACATATGTTATAATACTAAAATAAAAAGTTATTGACCAGGAGAAAAAAATGAGTGAAAATTGTAATTCAAACTGCAGTTCATGCAATCAGGACTGCGACAGCAGAAAAACAGCCGATGATTTTTTGGAAAAACCTCATGAGATGAGCAGCATCAAAAAAGTAATCGGAGTAGTGAGCGGTAAAGGCGGAGTAGGAAAATCATTTGTTACTTCAATGCTGGCTGTGGCAATGAGAAAGAGAGGTCATAAGGTTGCGGTTTTAGATGCGGACATTACCGGACCTTCAATTCCTAAGGCTTTCGGAGTGACTGAAAAAGCAATGGGCAACGGATATGGAATACTTCCGTGCAAAAGCAAGACAGGTATTGAAATTATGTCAATAAATTTGCTGCTTAAAAATGACACGGACCCGGTAATATGGAGAGGACCGGTCATTGCAGGCACGGTAAAACAGTTTTGGACAGAAGTAATATGGAAAGACATTGATTACATGTTTGTAGATATGCCTCCCGGAACAGGCGACGTACCTCTTACAGTGTTCCAGTCAATACCCATAGACGGAATTATTGTGGTAACATCACCACAGGAGCTGGTTTCCATGATAGTGGAGAAGGCTGTTAAAATGGCTGAAAACATGAATATTCCAATCATAGGTGTGGTTGAAAACATGTCGTATTTCAAATGTCCCGACTGCAATAAAGAGCATAAAATTTTCGGAGACAGCAATATCGAGAAAATCGCAAAGAAACATAATTTAAATGTACTTGCACAGCTTCCCATAGATCCTGATATGGCTGCAAAAATTGACAGAGGTGAAGTTGAATTGTGCGACGGTGGCTTGTTTGGCGATGTTGCTGAAATTATAGAAAAAGATGAATGGAAAAAATAAATAAAAAATAATGAATAATGAAGGGTGGTTATAATGCCCAGGCCCAGAAAATGGAGAAAAGTATGCTGCCTGCCCTGCAGCAGTAAATTCGGACCGTTAGATTCACACGCTCAGGAAAAGACATTTGTCCTCATGACCGTTGACGAATATGAAACCATAAGGCTTATTGACCTGGAAGGGCTGTCACAGGAAGACTGCGCCGTACGAATGAATGTGGCACGTACAACCGTTCAGGGAATATACAGCGAAGCAAGAAAAAAACTTGCCGAGTCTTTGGTTAACGGAAAAGTTCTCAGAATCGAAGGCGGAGACTACAAGCTATGTGACGGTGACGGAGATTTTTGCAGGAAAGATAAATGTCAAAGGCACAGATTCAGGTGCAATGATTAAAAGCCAAACAAGCTGAGAGCAGTGATTAATTACTGCTCTCAGCTTGTTACTATGGTTCTATGGAGCCGTCAGCTTCGTCTTTGTCCTTTTTACACAGAAGTTTTATTCCAAAGAAGATTAAGACAATGCCCACGGTTACATTAAGGAACTGCATAATTACCTGCGGTAAAAATCCGCTTAACATACTTCCCACAAATGCCACAGTCGTCAAGAAAGTTACCGTAGCCGAGACACAGCCTGCAGCGAAGAAAAACAGCTGCTTTTTGTTCCAGCCGTTTTCTATCATTTGTGTGGAGAACATACTGCTCCAGAAAATAATTGTCAGAGGATTTGATGCCGTCAGCAGCAGCCCTTGAACGAACAGGTTCTCACTTGATGCATCGTAGAACAGCGCAATGTCCGGCAGCAAAGACAGATTAAAAACACCAGATATTGTGTTTGCCCCAAACAAAACCAACACAAAACAGCCTGCCAGTTTTACGACCGCCTTAACTTTTACCCTGTTAATGACGGCGGCTACTCCCACACAGGATAAGGCAATGTACAGAGCATCCACGAGAACTATGGCAAAAACAAGGAACAGGCCGTAAATAAACCCGTATGTAGCGGACGTATTAAACACCATTAGACACATGGGCCCGACGGCAAGCTGCAACAGCATTCCAAATCTAAGACCTTTTAAAAACATGGCACACCTTCCTAAAAATTAATTTCTTCTTTCAGGGTCATAAGAGTAATAATGGTGTTTGAGCTTGAAACGCCCTTTATTTTCTTTAGTGTCTTAGATAAAAAATTCTCAAGAGCCTCTGTATCCTCCGTGACAACCTTCAATAAATAATCATATGCGCCGGCAACATGATGACACTCTAAGACACAGTTGTGCTTTACAACCGCATTTCTGAAGCCATCAATATTTTCTGTCTTATCTATATTGACAAAGATAAATGCTAAAAGGCGTTTATCTGCCTTGATTCGGTTTATTTTAATCGTATATTGATGAATTATTTCTGCCTTTTCAAGTTTTTTGATTCGTTCGGCAACGGCAGGAACGGACAAGTTTACTTTTTTGCTTATTTCAGAGGCAGAAGCCCTTCCGTTTTCTTTAAGCTCATTAAGAATTGCATAATCAATCGCATCCATCATAACACTCCTTTTAAGTTATTTTATCAAATGCTTAATCAAAAGTAAATGTCTGATGTAAATACAATAAAATATTAAGCAATCGACTTAAAATATTAAATTATTAAAGAATGCACTGATGTTTTCTGCATCTGCGTGCAAATCGTAAAGTTGTACGCCATTCACCCTTGCAGCCTCGTTTGAATTATTTATTGAATATATACGCACAGATCAATGAAGTGACGGGAATGGCAAGAAGTATTCCCATGCTTCCTATTATTGCCTGCAGTATTTCAAATACTATCATTTCAAGATTTATAAGCTGCAGAAAGTCGCTGTTATATACAACAATCAGCAGCACTATGGACAGCGAACTTCCTATGTAAGCCAGTATCAATGTGTTTGTCATTGTTCCGATGGAATCTTGTCCGATATTTAATCCGGAACGCAGCAGCACATTGAAATTTTTATTTTCCATATTTTCTGCAAGTTCGTTTATGGCTGATGCAATGGACATTGAAATGTCCATAACCGCACCCAATGAGCCTATTACAATGCTGCTCCAGAGAATGGCCTTTAAGTTTATGGGATTATCGGGGTTAATCATCAACAAGAATATGGAATCCTGATCTATCATTCCTGTCATGTTGAGCATGCCGCTTACAACATATGAAAGAATCCCGGCAGCCGCCAAACCTCCTAAATTTCCTACGATTGCGCACAATGTTTTTTTATGAGCGCCGTTAATTATAAAGAGGCTTGTGAATATAATAAAGATGCATATTATTATGGACGAAACATAGACGTTGTTTCCCTTCAATATGGATGGGATAAAAACCATAAATATTGAAAGGCAAGTAATAATTAAAGAGATTATTGTGTTTATGCCTTTTTTTCTGCATACCAGAACAAGGAGTGCGAAAAATACCGACGCCAGTATAATGAGCGAGTCTGCTCTGTAGTATTCAATGAAAGTCCACACGTTTTCGTCGATGTTTGTCCTTGAACTGAGCTGTGCAATGATTATGTCATCGCCTGCTTCTATTTCTTTCGGGTTAATTTCAACGGCCTCATCAATAAACTGAAATGCCTCTACTGTGTCTTTAAAATCGGAATTTTTTATTTTTGCCGTAAAACGTATTGTTCTGGTTGACATTGTTTCATATCCGTAATCCGTTTCTTCGTCTGTTTTTTCATCGACAGAAATAACTTCGGCTCTGTATGACTTGCCTGTTTCAGCTTTATGTAAGTCTGTTTTGTTCATCCTGTAGCCGGTTATAATGAATACAGCCGAAAATACCAGCGTCAAAATATAAATTAACGTATTTTTGTGTGAGCTTATTTTTTCCATGATTACCTCATTTCGATTTATTTGGATATAGAAAATTTTATCATATAATATTTTTTTAATCAATTTCTATTTGGTTTTTGAAAATTGCTATTGCATTAAAAAAGCCGTTCTGATATAATACGTAGAAAGTGAATAAATTACTGTGATTGGAAGCAGTAGGTTTGTACATGTTTTAAGAGAGCTGTCGTGTGGTGCGAGGCAGTAAATATGAGAACCGAACTCGTCCATGAGTATTTGAAGCGAATAAAGTAGTTTCAAACGGCTAAAACCGTTATATAACTGAGTGAGACATTTGTCTAATTTGGGTGGTACCGCGGAGTCTTCGTCCCAACAAGGGAGGAAGACTTTTTATATGCCTTGATTCAGGTTTGCGGTCGTGAGGAATAAAGCGGCCGTCAGGTCAACCGCAAAGAAAGACCGACTTATGTGAGCGTCAGCAAGAATGAATTTGTCGCGCTCATCTGAGACAGAATATAATATGGAGGGATAAAATGAAATCTTATAATCCAAGTGCAATTGAAAAAAAGTGGCAGGAAATATGGGAAAACAATGAAACATTTAAAGCTGATGACAATTCAGATAAAAAGAAATTTTACGGGCTGGTGGAATTCCCGTATCCGTCAGGAGTGGGACTGCATGTTGGACACATCCGTGCATATACTTCGCTGGAAGTAATATCAAGAAAAAGAAGGCTGGAAGGATACAATGTGCTGTTCCCAATAGGATGGGATGCTTTCGGGCTTCCGACCGAAAACTATGCCATGCAGACAGGTGTGCATCCGAGAAAAGTTACGGATGAAAACATCAAGGTGTTCACATCGCAGTTAAAAGCTGCAGGGTATTCATTTGATTGGTCAAGAACAGTTGACACAACCGATCCGGAGTATTATAAATGGACACAATGGATATTTGTTCAGCTGTTTAAGCACGGTCTTGCATACAAAAACAAAACATATGTTAACTTCTGCAACAGCTGTAAAGTGGTTCTTGCGAATGAGGAATCACAAAACGGTGTATGCGACCGCTGCGGAAATGAAGTAGTGCAGCTTGAAAAAGACGTATGGTTCTTNNTACCGAGAATCAGACTTGAGCAGGAAAACTGGATCGGTCGTTCATACGGTGCGGAAGTTGACTTCAAATTAAAAGACACCGAAGATAAATTAAGAGTATTCACCACAAGACCGGATACACTGTACGGAGTAACATTCATGGTTATTGCTCCGGAGCATCCTTTCCTGGAAAAATACGCATCAAGAATCGACAATATGGATGAAATTCATGAATACCAGGAGCAGTCCAGAAAAAAGACAGAATTTGAAAGGGTTCAGCTGGCAAAGGAAAAGACCGGTGTTGAAATAAAAGGATTGACGGCAATAAATCCCGTGTCGGGCAAAGAAGTTCCGGTATGGGTTGCCGATTATGTAATGATGGGATACGGAACGGGAGCCATCATGGCTGTGCCGGCGCACGACTCCAGAGACTGGGAATTTGCGAAGAAGTTCAACATCCCGATCGTTGAGGTTATCGACGGCGGAAATGTGCAGGAAGAAGCATTTACGGACGTTGAGGACGGAATTCTTGTGAACTCCGATATTTTAAACGGTCTGAGAGTGAAGGAAGCTATTACGAAAATTATTTCCTACCTGAATGAAAAGAATCTTGGCGAGCCTAAAGTAAATTATAAAATGAAAGACTGGGCATTTAACAGGCAGAGATACTGGGGAGAGCCTATTCCTATAATTCACTGCCCTCACTGCGGAATGGTTCCCGTTCCCGAAGATCAGCTGCCCGTAACGCTACCTGACGTTGAAAACTTCCGCCCTACGGAAACAGGAGAATCACCTCTTGCCAACATAGATGAATGGGTTAATGTGAAATGTCCCGTCTGCGGAGGCGATGCAAAGAGAGAAACCGACACGATGCCGCAGTGGGCCGGTTCATCGTGGTATTTTCTGAGATACATTGACCCGCATAACAAGGATGCCATAGCTTCAAAAGAAAAATTTGACTACTGGGGTTCTGTTGACTGGTACAACGGAGGAATGGAGCACGTTACAAGACACCTGATCTATTCAAGATTCTGGCACAGGTTTCTGTATGACATCGGTGCTGTTCCTTTCAGTGAGCCGTATTTAAAGAGAACCGCACAGGGGCTGATTCTGGGCTCCGACGGTGAAAAGATGTCAAAGTCAAGAGGAAACGTGGTAAATCCTAATGAAATAATCGATGAATTCGGCGCAGATACCTTGAGAACTTACATCATGTTCATAGGCGATTATGAAAAATATGCAACATGGAATGATTCAAGCGTAAAAGGCTGCAAGAGATTCCTTGACAGAGTATGGAAGATGCAGGATATGCTTACATCAGAAAAGGGATATTCAGATAAACACATGGTTTTAATGCACAAAACAATCAAGAAGGTAAGCGAAGATTATGAAGCCATGAAGTTCAATACCGCAATTGCTGCCATGATGAGCTTTGTAAATGAAATAACAAACGACGGATGCATTACCGCTGATGAGTTAAAAACATTTATTACCGTTCTGAATCCTGTAGCACCTCACATAACCGAAGAAATCTGGAAGGAACAGGGCTTCGGAGGCATGCTTAACGAAGCAGACTGGCCTGAGTGGGATGAAGGGAAAACCGTCGAAGACGTTATTGAGCTCCCCGTGCAGGTAAGTGGAAAGGTCAGAGGTAAAATAACACTTTCAAAAGATGCAAAACTGGAAGAAGCAAGAAAGCTTGCATGCCAGGACGAGAATATAAATAAATACCTGGAAGGAAAAACAACCGTTAAGGAAATATATGTTCCGGGCAAGATTTTCAATATTGTTGTTAAATAAAAAGTTTTATGATAAGGCCGCTGTTGCGGCCTTGTTTCATCTGAATAGAAAAAGCAGAAAAAATATATTGACAAAGCAAATGACATGATTTATTATAAATGACAACATAAATAATTAATGCATTGAAGCAGAGAAAGATATTTTATCATTTTCAGAGAGTCGGGGAAGGTGAAAGCCGACAATGAGATAATATGTAATATTCACTGCCGAGCATGTCTGTTCAAAGCATAGGCGAGTAGACGGATACGTGTACCCACGTTACAGGGTTAGAAGTTGTCAGACTTCGAAGAGTGATGACTTATGTCATAAATAGGGTGGTACCGCGGAATCTTTCGTCCCTGCAAGCATATTTATTCGTAAATAAGCCTGCAGGAATGAAAGATTTTTTTTTAAGCCCTAACCCGTTTTTTCGACCGTAAGGGAAGAAAAAACGATGGTAGGTCTAATGCAGCATAATCCAGGTTTGCACGACCGGAGGGAGTGAACAAATCTGTGATGGAGCCTGCAATGCTCTAACCCTGATTCCGACCGTAAGGGAGGAAAAAACAGCGGTAGGTCTAATGCAGCGTAATCTCATGGATATATAAACTTTTGGCCAAAGTTAAATATATAAATTTAATTTGTTTAATTTGGAGGATATATGAAATCAAATATGATTAAAAAAATAATAGCACTTGCACTGCTTGTGCCGGTGGTTTTAACGGGCTGTTCGGAAACGGCAGCTAAGTCTTCAGACAATGAAAACAACAGCGATGGATCAAAAGATGATAAAATGTACAAAATCGGCATTTCTCAGCTGCAGGAGCATCCGTCGTTAGACCAGGCAAGAGAAGGATTTATTGACGGTTTAAAAGAACTGGGAGTAGCGGCCGAAGTCGATTATGTAAATGCTCAGGGAGATATAGCCAACACTCAGATTATCTCGGAGAAATTTGTAAAAGACAAAGCTGACATGATTTACAGCATAGCCACTTTATCGGCGCAGTCGGCGAAACAGGCTGTTAAAGGAACGGATATACCTGTTGTTTTTTCGGCGGTAACCGATCCCGTATATTCACAGATAGTAAAGAGTTCCAGTGAAATAGAAAATGTTACGGGAGTGACGGATAAAGTAGAAGTATCGGAAATTTTAAAATCAGCCAAGGATTTTAAAGAAGGCGCAGAGGTCATAGGAATTATTTACAATATAGGAGAATCAAATTCAGAAGTTCAGGTTGAAGAAGTTAAAGCGGCTGCCGAAAAATTGGGAATGAAAGTTGAAACGGTTGGAATTACAACAGTAAATGACATTCCTCATGCAGTTAACACTTTGGCGAAAAAAATAGATGTCCTGTACATTATTTCCGATAATGTGGTAGCATCATCAATTTCCCTCGTGGCGAAGCTGTGTGTTGAAAATAACATTGTTACACTGTCGACAATAGAGTCGCAGGCCGCAGACGGAATATTGATGAGCAACGGATTAAATTATTATGAGCTTGGAAAACAGGCGGCTGAAATGGCTGAAAAAATTCTTGCCGGCGGAGCTGACATTAAAACAATTCCTGTTGAGCAGCCTTCGGGACTTAAGAAAACGGTTAATGTAAAGACAATGGAAGCCTTAGGGCTTACAAAGGACAACAAGGCATTTGAAGGAGCGGAGTTTATAGAGTAACAATCGTTCATATCGTTAGGAGGAAGCATGAACACATTAATTTTGACATCGATAGAGCAGGGACTCATATTTGCGGTTCTTGCTATGGGAGTGACAATAACATTTAAAATACTTGATTTTGCCGATATGTCCGTGGAAGGCACATTTCCAATGGGGGCATTTGTATTTGCAAAGTTTGTAACTTTGGGGATTGGCCCGGCAGCAGGCACGATTCTGGCCTTTTTAGCAGGCACGCTGGCGGGGCTCATAACCTACACTTTAAATATTAAATTAAAAATCAAGGCATTGCTGTCGGGAATACTCACAATGACAATTCTGTATTCCATAAATCTGAGGCTGAACGGCAAGTCTAACGTGGGGCTTTTTAACTATGGCTCCATATTCGACGGCAAAGAGGTGGTAATAATCTTAATAATCATTGCGGCGGCAGTTAAAATTTTAATGGACCTGTTTTTGAAAACAGAGATAGGATACCTGCTGATAGCAACGGGAGACAATGAAACGCTGGTAAGGTCACTTGGAGAAAACTCAAACAAGTATAAACTGATAGGCCTCATGCTTTCAAACGGGCTCGTAGCCTTGAGCGGTGCAATGATGGCACAGTATCAGGGCTTTGCGGAAATTACAATGGGAACAGGAATAATAGTTGTGGCAATAGCGTCTGTAATCGTGGGAGATACAATATTAAGAAATATAAAACTTAAAAACACCACAAGAGCGATAATGGGAGCATTGCTGTACAAGTTCATAGGAGCGGTGGCAATAGACCTTGGGCTGGAGCCTACAGACTTAAAAGCAATAAATTCGATAATAGTGATAGCATTTTTAAGCTACAACACTTTC